>JBEHYP010000021.1:0-38944 GCA_048498115.1 Bacteroidota bacterium
TACAAAATATTTAGTGCAAACCAGCTACACTGCCTGCCCCACAGGGGACATCATTACTTCGGTTGATACCATCACTGTTATTAAAAGACAGCTCAACCCTGTAATTGCAAACAACAGCGGCACGTTACAAACCGGCAGCTTCAGCACTTACCAGTGGTTATTAGATGGCAACCCCATACCTAACGCCAATGCACAAACATACACGGCCACCCAAAGCGGTTATTACTAGGTGGCCATAACAGACAGCGCCGGCTGCAGGGATACTTCGGCTGCTTATAACTATACTGTAACACCTGTAACACTGCTTAATTTTACTGCATATTACAACGGCAAAGATGCCAACCTGCTCAACTGGCAAACAGCGCAGGAAATAAACAGCAGCAAGTTCAATATACAAAGAGCATATATCCTGCCGCAGTTCGCTACCATTGCTACACTGCCTGCCGCAGGCAACAGCAGCACAACAAAAGATTATGCGTACACAGACAACAATATTTTATACCAGCCGACCTTTTACCGCCTGCAGCAGGTGGATAAAGACGGTAAGCTTCAATATTCTAAAACCATTATGGTTCACCCGGTAAAAAATGATTTTGCTATCGGTAATGTGTACCCTAACCCCACCCGTAACATTTTAAATATTGAGTTCAGCAGCGCTTCTTCTTTGCCTGTTACTGTATTAATAACTGATATGCCGGGCAGGGCGGTGCAAAAAACAATTATACCTGTTGCAACAGGTTTTAATAAAGCAAGTATTAACACCGGCGCATTGGCCAAAGGCAGGTATGTATTAAGGCTGATGAACGAAGAAGCCTGTGTGCAGAAGGGGTTTGTGAAGTTTTAGCTTTTACTTTTGAGCGCTCTTGAATAATTTTGCCCTGTGAAATTTTTTCTTGCATACCTATTATTGTTCGTTTCTTTGCTTGCAACAGCACAGGACGACTATTCCTATGTTGACAGTAAGGCCCTGCAAATACCCGGTTCCCAAACCTACTCCACTGCTGGTATCGCCCAATATGTAAATGATAATTTTACAGCCGAAGGCGAAAGAATAAGGGCAGTTTATACCTGGGTAACCCATAACATTGAATACAGCAAAGACAGCATGTTCTATTTCCACACCTGGGGCATTGACCCGGAAATAAACATGGGCGCCATATTGAGAAGGAGAAAAGGCGTATGTGAAAATTATGCCCAGCTGTTTGCCAATATTGCCGCCAAATGCAATATACAGGCTGCAGTGATAACGGGCTACACCAGGGCGCCCGGCCCTTCATACTGGAGGGGGCATGGCTGGGTGGCGGTAAACATCAATAAACAATGGCTCCTGTGCGACCCAACCTGGGATGCAGGGCATGATGGCAGCTATAAATATTTTTTGTCCCCGCCTGCCGGATTCATCAGCACCCACCTGCCTTTTGACCCGATGTGGCAGTTGCTGGAACAGCCTGTGTCAGGAAAAGAGTTCGTGAACGGTAACGTAGATACGAAAAAAGAAACGCCCCTTTTTAATTACAACGATACCATTGCAGCTTACCTGCAAAGCGATACGCTGCAGCAAATGGAAGCGGCTGCAAGAAGGATGAAAGCGGCGGGATTGGAAAATGAGGACATGCAGACATGGTATGCTTACAACCAGATGAAAATAAACATTGTGCGGCAGGAAGAAAATATGCAGCTGTTCAACGACGCAGTGGCTGACCTCAATAAAGCAAAAAAACTGTACAATGAGCTGGTACAGTACCGCAACAGCCGTTTTACACCGGTAAGGCCTGAAACAGAAATTAAAACAACGATTGCTTCCATTGGCAGCCTGCTGGCAGCAGCTTATGAAAAGATGAATGGGGTAGGCAAAAAAGCGGAGAACTACCAGTACGACACCGATGGCTTAAAAGCAAGCCTTGATGACCTGTCAGCAAAAGTGAAGGAGCAGGAAAATTTTTTAAAGCAGTATTTTGCTGCCACCGGAGCAGGCAAACAGTAACCGAATACTTTACTTTTGCCCCACAAAAAACAGGAATGAAAAAACTTACCGTTATTTTTTTACTGGCTGCAATTGCTTTTTCAGCAAAGGCGCAAACAGTAGCGCAAATAAAAAAAGAATTGGAAACCGCCGCTAACCCCATCGGGTACGTAAAATTCAAGCTGAAGAAAAAATTCAGCATTGATACGGTAACGGTGTTCAGCAGCACTTCTTTTAACGGCATTGCAGACAGCCTGGCTTATAAAGGAAAAGTAGGCAAAGTGTACGGCCCTTTTAAAAATAATTATATCCTTGTAAAAATACTGGACAAGCTGCCCAATACTTTTTACCACGTAAGCCATATTGTGCTGGATACCGCTGTTTTTAAAAAAGAATTTGCCGATTCCCTGGCAAACGCTATTATCAAGCGCATACAATCAGGCAGCAGTACTTTTGAGAACATGGCAGCTACCTATAGTTCTGATCATGCTTCTGCTGTCAAAGGCGGTGACCTGGGATGGTTTGTGAGAGGCGTGATGCTGCCCCAGCTGGATAAAGCTATTGGCACACATGCAAAAGGCGAATTGTTTAAAGTGTGGACACCCGTTGGGCTTCACATTGTAACGGTAAAGGATATCCCAAAACAGGGTGATGGCTTTGCTTTGATGCTGAGAGTATTTTTGAAATAGTATTATTTGGCCGGTGCCACAAATCCATCGTAACCTATGGCACTCCTGTTGGTCATGGTAACCTGCAGGCTGGCGGTGCCATTGCTGAATAAAGTAAAGTTCATAAGCCGCACTTCGTTGTTATCTTTTGGCGTAATGCTTACCTGCCATTCCCCTTCTTTGGGATGTTTTTTATCCGTAGCAAAATTTACCGAGCTAAAATCAAGCGGCCCCCTGCCGCTTATAACATCCGCTCCCCCATACGCCCTGCCGTAATAGGGCAGGTATACCGTAAGCCGGTCCTGCCTGTACTGCACACCAAAGCCGCTGCTGTTTTCGTTTTTTACTCTTCCATATTGCGGGCGTACTGTATTGGGCGTAAAAACCCAATTGCTGCTGTCAATGGCATTGGTAATATTTTGAGGTGTGGCAGGGATATAAGTGGTGGAATGGCAGGCAACAGCTATTACAGCAACAGTTATTATAATAAGTATCCTCTTCATAGCAAAAACGGTTTATGCCGGTATGCAGCAATAATACGCCGGCAACCACCCTAAAGATAAAACAAAGCAGGGATTCGCCAAAGCATTTTAATAGTTACGGCGCTTTGTTTGTTTTTTGCTTTAACAAAAATTTATTGAACAAAGCTGTTGCTGATATCAAAAAATAGTACAACATTTATGTAGCCAAAAGCGCAGCAAAGCCGTCCTGGTTTTGCTGAACAATCAAATCAACCATCAACACATGGAAGCGCATGCTGCCAAATGCCCTGAAAAGTTCAGTGTAGCTTTTTTGCGGCCCCTGCTGTTCTGCACAGCAGTAGTTATTCTTTTTTCCTGTAAAAAAAATAAATGGATTGAAGTGGACCCGGCTTTCAGCAGGTTCATTGATGCCTATACCACGGGCATTGTCTCCAAAACATCAGCCGTCCGCATCCAGCTGGCAAACGCCGCCAACACTACCCACAGTATTGGTGAAGAAGTAAAAGATGAGCTTTTTGACTTTTCTCCCTCTGTAAAAGGAAAAACAGTATGGATTGATGCCAGCACGGTTGAATTTAAACCCAGTAAAAACCTGGAACCCGATCAGCTGTATGAAGTAAATTTCAAGTTGGGAAAAGTCACTTCCCTCCCCGACAGCAAATTCAAAGAATTTAAGTTCAATATCCAAACGATAAAACCATCCTTTGTGGTGAAAGATTTTGGATTGAGAAGTGCAGCAGCAAAAAACAGGATGTTTTTAAACGGCGAGCTGGAAACTGCCGATATTGAAGACGGCAAAGCCATTGAGAAATTATTGACCGCTGCGCAAAACAACAAAGCGCTTACTATTAACTGGCAGCACAATGATGCAGCCAAGTCGCATATTTATACCATCGAAGGAATTGAAAGAGGAGCAAATACAAGTGTTGTAAATATTGTATGGAATGGCAAGCCGGTGAATATGGAGGTGAGTGGTGAAAACCAAATTGCAGTGCCTGCCGCAGGCGAATTTAAAGTGCTGAATGTAATGGCTATGAATGAGGCACAGCAATATGCTTCCGTGCAGTTCAGCGATCCCATTGCCGTAGGACAGGATTTAACCGGGCTGATTGCTTTCAGCAACCAAAGCGATGTTTCCTATACCATCAATGGCAGTGAAGTAAAAGTTTTTGCCAATGGAAATTTAGACGGTAATTACACTGTCAATGTCAACAGCGGCATTAAAAATACCTGGGGTGATATACTGGAACAGGCATTTACCTCCAATATTAATTTTGAAAACAAGCTTCCCTCCGTAAAAATCTTTGGCAAAGGAAATATCCTTCCCAATGCAGGAAGATTGGTATTGCCATTTGAATCTGTAAACCTGAATGCAGTTGATATCAGCATTATTAAGATTTATGAAAACAACGTGCCCCGGTTTTTGCAGGATAATTCACTGGATGGCAACAGTTCGTTAAGAAGGGTAGCAAGGCCGGTGGTTGAAAAAACATTGCGGCTGGATGATGACAAAACCCTTGACTTGCATAAGAACCAGCGTTTTTCATTAGACATTGATAAATTTTTAAAAACAGAACAGGGTGCCATCTACCGTGTTACCATTGGCTTCAGGCCGGAGTATAGTTTGTATTCAAAAGTGGACACAACGAATAGATCCGGCGATGATGAGGAAGAAGAGTATGGCAATTATTATGATGATGAATCACAAAGCGGCGTGGATGATGATGAAGATTTCTGGAGAAGATATGATACTTACTATCCTTATGGCTATAACTGGGAACGGCGGGATGATCCCAACAGCAAATCTTATTACAACAAAGACCGCTGGGCCACAAGGAATATTTTGGCCAGCAATATTGGCCTTACCGCTAAAAGAGGAAATGATAACCGGCTGGCCGTTGCCGTTAGTAATATCCTTACTGCTGAACCGATGGGTGATGTGGACCTGGAGATAATGGACTACCAGCAAACGATTATCGGCAAAGGCAAAAGCGGCAGTGACGGTTTTGCCAACATTGAATTGAAACGCAAGCCTTATTTGCTTGTAGCCAAAAAGGAAAGTGAAAGGGGCTACTTAAAATTAGACGATGGCAATTCGCTTACCTTAAGCCGCTTTGATGTAAGCGGCGAAGAAGTAAAGAACGGTATTAAGGGTTTCATCTTTGGCGAACGGGGCGTATGGCGCCCGGGAGACACCATGTTCCTCAATTGTATTATTGAAGACAGGGAAGGAAAATTGCCGCAGGATCACCCCGTTGAATTCAGCTTATACACCCCCAGCGGGCAACTGTATAAGCATGATGTGAAAAGCGGTGCAGAAGACGGCTTTTATTTATTCAAAACAAACACGGATGCATCATCGCCAACAGGCAACTGGCTGGCTAAGGTAAAATGCGGCGGCGCTGTATTTGAAAAAAGAATAAAAGTGGAAACCGTAATGCCCAACCGGTTAAAAATAAATGTTGACTTTGGTAAAGACCCGTTGCTGGGCACAGGCGGCACCACGGCAGGCAGCATCAACGCCAAATGGCTGTTTGGTGCACCCGGGAAAAATTTAAAAGCAAAGATTGACGCATCACTGTATGCAAAGCAAACCAGCTTTGCAAAATTTGCCGGCTACGTGTTTGACAACCCTGCATCTGACTACTCTACGCAGACCAAAACAATGTTTGACGGCACCCTGGATGCAGAAGGCAATGCTTCGCTGAAGCCTGCATTTGAAACAGACGAAGCAGCGCCGGGCATGCTGAATGCAAACCTCCTGATAAAAGTATTTGAGCCAGGCGGCACTTTTAGTATTGATAATGTAAACATGAACTATAGCCCTTATGCAAGCTATGCAGGGCTGAAGCTTCCCGAAGGCGAAAAGCCGTTCAACTATTTAGTGGCAGGGAAAACACATACTGCCGAATTAGCCGATGTGGATGCAAAAGGCAATCCCGTTGGCAATGGCGCAAGGTTAGCAGTACAATTTTACCGCATACAATGGCGCTGGTGGTGGGATGACAATGGTGATAACCTCAGCAACTTTACTCAAAATTCTTACAACAAACTTATCAAAAGCGATACCGTAGCGGTGACCAACGGCAAGGGGCAATGGCAATTTAAAACCTCTCCCACCGAATGGGGGCGTTACCTGCTGCTGGTAAAAGATTTAAAGAGTGGCCATACTACCGGTACTGCATTTTACATTGATGATGCAGGGTGGCAAAGCCGCAACGGTGAAGAAGATCAGTCTGCCGCCACCATGTTATCATTCAGCAGTAACAAAGAAAAATACAATGTGGGCGATGAGATACAATTGAATATTCCCAGCAGCAAAGGGGGAAGGATATTGGTGAGCCTGGAAAACGGCAGTAAAGTCATCAGGTCATTCTGGCAGGAAACAGAACAGGGGCAAACAAAAGTAACCTTCACGGCAGAGCAGGGAATGGCCCCCAACATATACGCCACCGTTAGTTTGCTGCAGCCCCATTCGCAAACGGTGAATGACCTGCCTATACGCATGTACGGCAGCATCCCCATTTTTATTGAAGACAAAAACACCCTGCTGAAACCTGTTTTAAACATGGCTTCCGGCATCCGGCCTGAGCAGCAGGCAAGCTTTACCGTAAGCGAACAGGAAGGGAAAGAAATGACTTACTGCGTTGCTATTGTAGATGAAGGATTGCTTGACCTCACAAGGTTTAAAACACCTGACCCACACAGCGCCTTTTATGCAAGGGAGGCGCTTGGCGTGAAAAGCTTTGATATGTTTGATTATGTGATCGGTGCATGGGGCGGCGGGCTTGAAAGAATACTTACCATTGGCGGTGATGCCGATGCCGGGCCTGTTAAACAAAAAACAGCCAACCGCTTTAAGCCTGTAGTGGCTTATTTTGGCCCATTTCATTTGGGTAAAGGTGAAAAGCAAACAAAAACGTTTCAGCTTCCTGCCTATATTGGCTCGGTAAGAGCCATGCTGGTGGCTGCACACAAAGGCAGCTACGGCTTTGCAGAAAAAAATGTGGCTGTTAAAAAACCATTGATGCTGCTGGCTACCATGCCAAGGGTTTTAGGTCCCGGCGAAACCATCAAGCTGCCGGTAACGGTTTTTGCAATGGAGAACAACATTAAAAATGTAAGCCTCTCATTGCAGTCCAATCCTTATCTGGAAGTGATAGGCAACGGTTCACAAAACATCAGCTTTACCCAGGCGGGTGAACAGATGGCTTACTTTGATGTTCGTGTAAGGCCCAACGTTGGTATTGGCAAAATAAAATTGCTGGCCAGCAGCGGCAGTGAAAAAGCCGGTTATGAAGTGGAGCTGGACATCCGGAACCCCAATCCGCCTGTAACAAGCGTAAATGAAATGGTGCTGGGCGCAGGCCAGCAATGGAATATAACGGCATCGCCTATTGGCTCTCCGGGCACAAGCACCGCTGTAGTGGAAATATCCAGTGTGCCACCAATGAATTTGCAAAAGCGTTTGGATTATCTGATACAATATCCGTATGGCTGTATCGAGCAAACCACATCATCTGTATTTCCGCAGCTGGTGCTTAACCAGCTCACAGACCTGGACGATTACAAAAAATCACTGGTTGATAAAAATATAAAAGCAGGCATCCTGCGGTTGCAAAATTTTCAACGGCCTGACGGCGGCTTCAGTTACTGGCCGGGGCTGGCAGAAAGCGATGCATGGGGCAGCAACTACGCCGGTCATTTTTTACTGGAGGCACAGGCCAATGGATATTTTGTTAGCGATTACCTGTTGCAGCAATGGAAAAATTTCCAGCGGGGCAGGGCAAATAGCTGGACGGTGACAGGAGAAAATTATTATGGCGCTGATTTAGACCAGGCCTACCGCTTATTCACTTTGGCGCTGGCGAAAGCGCCCGAACTTGGCGCCATGAACCGCCTGAAAGAATTCAAGTATTTATCCGCAGAAGCAAAATGGAGATTGGCCGCTGCGTACAAATTAAGCGGGCAGGAAAACACAGCATTACAATTGATCAGCGGGTTGCCAACAACCTTTGCCGAAAGAACTAAACCCGGCTTCACTTTTGGCTCCGAACTGCGTGACCAGGCAATGGTATTGGAAACGCTTACTTTGCTGGGAAGAAAAACACAAGCCGCACAATTGCTCACTACCGTGGCAGCAAAGTTATCAGAAGACAGCTGGTACAGTACACAAACAACAGCTTATTCATTAATCGCCATTGCAAAGTATTGCGGTAAAAATCCATCCGGTTCAAAGATCATCGCAAAAACAGCTATTGGCGGTAAAGCAACAGATATTAATTCTGCTGCCTACATCCGCCAGTTGCCGGTGCCGCTGCAAAATGGCAGCAGCAGTGTCAGCATCAGCAATAAAGGAAACAACACGCTGTATGTACGCCTGATCACACAAGGCCACCCATTAAGCGGCGACAGCCTGCATGTAAACAATAATCCTGCTGTGCTCAGCATGAACGTTAGTTATGTCACACAGGATGGCAAAGCGCTGGATGTAACCAAGCTTACACAGGGAACTGATTTTGTGGCAAAAGTTGTTATCAGCAATACGGGCAGGCGTGGCCGTTATGATGAAATGGCATTGTCGCAGATTTTCCCCAGCGGCTGGGAAATATTGAATGCAAGAATGACCGGAGGCGAAGGCGCTTTCAAATCATCTTCTTCCACTTACCAGGATGTTCGTGACGACAGGGTGTACACATATTTTGACATCAATGAAAATGAAACGCTCACTTATTATGTGCAGTTAAATGCCTCCTATCTCGGCAGGTATTTTATGCCCGGTACCTATGCATCGGCCATGTATGACAACAGCATTAATGCAGGAGTGAATGGCAAGTGGGTGGAAGTAGTGAATCAATAGCTTGTTAGGGTTGGTAACTTTTGAAAAGTTGCCAACCTTTTCATTAATTTTTATTTTACCGGCATTTGTTTTTCATGGCATCAGCGCGGAGTTTACCCTGAGCGTAGCCGAAGGGTCACTCACTTGTACTTTTGCTTCAATATTCAGCAACCTGGAATACACTTGAGAAGAATCTCTCCTACCATATCATCCAAACTAAGATTCCTCAAACCAAAAACCAAAATCAAGTTATTGATACTGGGGATACTGCTAATTTGGTTCTACTTTTCTCTTCCCAAAGTTTTATTCAATGCACCTACAAGCTATGTTTTAGAAGATAAAGACGGCATTTTATTAAATGCCACCATTGCCACCGATGGCCAATGGCGTTTTCCATACAATGAAAATGTGCCGCAAAAGTTCATTGACTGCATCACCACCTTTGAAGACAAACGCTTTTTCTATCATCCCGGCATTGACCCGATGGCTTTTGGCAGGGCATTGATAAAAAATATAAAAGGCAAAGGCAATACACAAGGCGGCAGCACCCTCAGTATGCAGGTGATAAGATTATCAGAAAAAAACAGCAACCGAAACATCTGGATCAAACTAAAAGAAAGCATACTGGCAGTAAGATTAGAATGTCGTTATTCTAAAAAGAAAATTTTGGCACTGTATGCAGGCAATGCACCGTTTGGCGGCAACGTAGTTGGCCTGGATGCTGCTGCATGGCGGTATTATGGTAACAGCCCTGATAAATTAAGCTGGGGGCAAATGGCGACCTTAGCTGTATTGCCTAATGCACCTTCATTGGTTCACCCCGGCAAAAACAGGGAAGCGTTATTAAGAAAAAGAAACAACCTGCTGAACAAGTTGCAAAGTGATAATAAGATCAGTAAAACAGACTGCGAACTGGCGAAACTGGAGCCACTGCCCGGGGTGCCTTTGCCGCTGCCGCAAAATGCCACACATTTATTCCAGCGGTTTAAAAACGAAAATAAAAATAACCCGGCCATTACAAAAGTGATGACCACGCTGGACAATGCCCTGCAAAAAAACGTAGCAACGATCCTGCAACAGCATCAATCTGTTTTAAAAGGAAACGGGATCAATAATGCCTGTGCATTGGTATTGGATGTGGAAACCGGCAACGCATTAGCTTATGTTGGCAACATCAGCGACAGGAGCAATAAAGAAATGGAAAGCGATGTGGATGTGATAGCTGCACCACGAAGCCCCGGCAGTGCATTAAAACCGGTATTGTATGCATCCATGCTGAGTGATGGTTTGATATTGCCTAATTCATTGATCGCAGATGTGCCCATGCAAATAGGTGACTATGCCCCTAAGAATTTTGACCTGGGCTATGATGGCGCTGTACCTGCTGCCAGCGCACTGGCAAGAAGCCTGAATATACCGGCATTGAAAATGCTACAGCAATACAAATACCAGCGTTTTTACGAAACGTTGAAGCAATGCGGCATTACAACACTTAACCGCTCTGCAGAAAATTATGGGTTGAGCTTAGTATTGGGCGGGTGTGAAGTAACAATGTGGGACCTGGCAGGCGTATATGCGTCTATGGCAAGAACAGTAAACCATCAAACGGCAAACAAAGGCATCATAAATCCAAAAGACTTTCGTCCGCCTGCTTATCTCAAACAAGCTTCAAACCTTAAACCTTCAACCGCAAACCTGCCCTTAGATGCCACTTCAATTTATTTCACCTTCCAGGCAATGAAAGAAGTAATGCGCCCGGGAGAAGAAGGCCTGTGGCAACAATTCTCTTCTTCACAAACCATTGCATGGAAAACAGGTACCAGCTTTGGCTTCAGGGACGGATGGGCTATAGGCATTACACCCAAATACGTAGTAGCAGTATGGTGCGGCAATACCGATGGCGAAGGCCGCCCTGATCTGGTAGGCGTTAAAACAGCAGCACCCATACTTTTTGATATTTTTCGTTTGCTCCCGGCCATTAGCTGGTTTCAAAAGCCGCTTTATAATTTCAGTTTTGTGCCTGTATGCAGGCAAAGTGGTTACCGAGCCAATACAGACTGTCCCGATATTGATACCCTGTTTATGCCGTCCAATGCGGTTAAAGCCCCGCTGTGCCCATATCACCGCATGATAAATTTAGACGCAACAGGCGCCTGGCGTGTAACATCCGATTGCGAAAGCCCTTCTTCCATGCAGCACAAAGCATGGTTTGTATTAACACCTGCAATGGAATTTTATTACAGGCAAAAAAGCGCTGATTACAAAATGATGCCGCCATTTAAACCCGGCTGTGGATTGAACGATGCAGGCAAAGCAATTGAGATCATTTATCCCATACCGAATGCAAAAATCTATGTGCCATTGGAAATAAACGGTGAAAGGGGAAGAACCGTTTTTTCTGCCGCACACCGCCGTGCCGGCGTTAAAATTTTCTGGAGTCTTGATGATAACTTCCTTGCCACTACACAAAACTTTCACCAGGTAGCGCTGAACCCTTCAGTTGGAAAACATATAATAACACTGGTGGATGAAAATGGTGTAAGTGTATCAAGGGAGTTTGAAATTGTGGAGAAAGAAAAATAATTATAGAGGCAGGCAGGCTACAATATCATGCTTCTTTATTTCAGCTTTTTCTGCCGGCTGCATGGCCAACGCACCTGCCTTTAACACCGCTGTTATATCCCCTGAAGTATTAAAATCAACAGGAGTTACCACAGAAGGATTGCCTGAAATAATTGCAGGAAAAAATTCATCAAGGTTTGTTTTTTTAATCCTGTTGCCATTAAAAGGCAAATAGAATGGCTGCATGGGGGGTAACCCAAAACATTGCAGTAAAAAATTTTCAATAAACAATTTGAATGTAACAAAAGTAGAAAAGGGATTTCCCGGCAATGCAAATACAACAGCTCCTTTTTCAAATCTGCCAAACCATATTGGTTTGCCGGGACGGATGGCCACTTTATGAAATATTTTTTCAGCGCCGACTTTCAGCAATACTTCCGGAACATAATCTGCATCACCGGCAGAAACAGCGCCGCTGAGGATAAGGATGTCATTTTGTTTTCGCCTGTTAATTGCCTGTAATAAAGCAGCGGCATCATCTTTTATATGCTCACAGCTTACCGGTTTTATTTTCCACTGCTGCAGCAATGCTTTTAATAAATGCTGGTTGCTGTTCCTGATCTGCACTTTGTTCACTGCGGCTCCCACCGGCAGCACTTCATCACCCGTTGTGATGATGGATACAGAAGGTAACGATGCCACTTTCACTTCATCATAACCCAGCGATGCCAGTGTGGTAATAATGCCCGGTTTAATTAATTGCGGAGGATCAGCAACAGCAATCCCTTCTCGTATATCGCTTCCTTTAGCCGCAATATTTTGCCCCATGCTTATTTCGCTAACGGTGATGCTAACACTGCTTTCATTTACCTGCAAATCTTCTTTCCGTATTACTGTATCAGCACCGGCAGGCACGCCAGCGCCGGTCATAATCTTATAACATTCGCCTTTGCCGATAATTTTTGTAGCTGCTTTTCCTGCAAACACCGTTTCAACAATGTTATAAGAACGGGTACCCGCCTCCCAGTCTGTGCTGCTGATAGCAATGCCATCCATCGTGGCCCGGTTAAAGGGCGGATAATCCCTGTCGGCTGTTAAAGGTTCGTTCAGCACGCGGCCAAGAGCTTCGTCCAGCAGGATTATCTCTTTGCCGAATAAACGGGCCTGCTGCAGTACTAATTGCTGTGCTTGTTGTAGTGAGATCATTTTTTATTGAAAAATGCAGAGGATAGAACACGGATAATGCTGGTTAAGCGGATTGAAAAAACGGATAAAGATCAGCGTTCTATCCTCCATGTCCTTCTCCTTTTATCATATTAGCTGCATGAAAAATAGCAGGCAGCACTGCTTCCAAACTTTCTCTTACGCCAGCAACGCTGCCGGGCAATGTTACCACCAGCGTATCATTGATAGTGCCTGCTACAGAACGGCTCAGCATCGCCAGCGGCGTACGCATTTGCCCATAAGTACGCATGGCTTCTGCAATGCCGGGTACTTCCCTGCTGACAATTTCTTTTACAGCTTCAGTTGTTACATCGTTAGGACCCACACCGGTGCCACCGGCAGTAAATATAAACTGTACGTCTTCATTCACCCACTTCGTCACCTGGTGCTGTATTTGTTCAATATCATCGGCAACAATTTTATATCCCACCACAGGAACATTTAATGCCTCCAGTATTTCTTTTATCAGCTTACCGCTTTTATCTTCCCTTTCCCCTGCTGCCGTAGAATCAGAGCATACCAATACAGCGCAGGTTGGCTCGCCAATAATGAATTTGTCCCGGTCGCTTTTACCGCCTTTTTTTCCCAGCAATTTTATGCTGCCGATTTCTAAGTGTTTGTCTACCGGCTTCAGCATGTCATAAATTTCCAGTGCAGCTACTGACACTGCCGTGAGCATTTCCATTTCTATCCCGGTACGCCCAATTGATTTTGCTTCGCCTGAAATTACAATACCGGTTTTTGAAAAAACAGTTGCATCAAAATAACCGGCATGTTTTTCCTTATCCAAAAAATCAAACTGGATATCCATGCCGTCAATATTTACAGGATGGCAATGCGGCAACAATTGCGGCGTTTGTTTTGCACCAACAAAACCGGCTGCCCTTGCTACATCAAATAAGTTGCCTTTGGGGAGCTGGTTGCTTTTTATCAGATCAATGGTAGCAGCCGAACAAAACAATATACCAGCAGCTTTCGCTGTCCGTAATGTAATTTGCTTATGTGTGATATCCCTCATCCAAACAAACTTTCTTTTCGCTGCAAGATAGTGATGCTGTCGCCAACAGCAATGCTTCCGGTGCTTGCTGCAAGTACATTTTCGCCAAAATAAATTTTATTGTTCATGCCTCTGTAAGCAGCCAGGGTTTTCAATGGCTCCTTTCCCTTTACCGCAGTTGATTGGTCAATAGTGGTAACTGCACATCTTGCACTTGGTTTTGCCCCGTAAAATACAATGTCATTGATCATAAACTCTTTCATCGTATCTTCTTCAAAAGCTGCGCTGCCAGTAATTACAAGGTTGGGGCGAAAACGGTTCACCGGTAATTGTTCAGTTGCTTTACTATTCAAATCACTTAAAGAAGCTTCGCTGATCATTAATACAGGAAAGCCATCAGAAAAACTGGTAAGCTCCTTATTAAAAGCATAGCGTTCGTCCACTTTCAGTTTTGTTGCATCAGGCATGTATACCAGGCGGCAGCTTGTATCCAGCTTTTCAGAAAACCATTTATCAATTTCTTTGCCTGCCGGCCTTGCTTCACATACCGTTCCCCAGATATCCACCATTAGTTTTTCAGCAGCATTAATAAAAGGGACAATGATAAAATCACCTGGCTGATTCTTATGAAATACTTTCAGGCCTTCGCTTATGATTTGCACCTGCAGCAAGGCCATTACAGGCCTCTCCCGCTGCGTTAAAAAACGGCTGTTATCATCTACCAGCATCCAGCGGCGGTCATGCTCAAATCCCCTGTCGGTAATATTCACAGATGAAAGTGAAATACCGCCCAGGGATTTTATCGGGTAAACATATAAGCCGCTTACGGTTATCATCACATTAAATTATTTTTTATCACGCCTGTTGTAGCAATAAAACGTTGCCTGCTTTTTACAGGGTTTTCGGGGTTTAGCTTATAATTAAGCTTCATCGTGTTGCCTGTGAGGACATCCGTGGTCAACAATGTATTTGCCAGCACTGCTTCATGCTGCAGTATTATTTTAACCGCTTCATTAGCCATCATCAGCCCAATAATGCCGGTAATAATATTATAAGCGCCAATCTCCGCACAGCTTTGCGTAGTATCGTTTTCATCTTTGGGAAAAAGGCAACGAAGGGTGGCTGAACCGTTATAATTAAACACTGTTACATGCCCCTCCGCCCGGTGAATGGCTCCATACACCAATGGTTTGCCTAAATATACACAGGCATCATTAATAAGATACCTTGCTGAAAAATTATCCGTGCAGTCAACAACGGTATCATACGCTTTCAATACATCAAGCACATTCTTTTGAAAGATGATCTCATCATGTGTTTGTATAGAAATAAAAGGATTGTAAGCAGATAGTTTGTCCCTGGCCACCTCAACTTTCTTTTTGCCCGCATCATTCATTGAATATAAATTTTGCCGGTGCAGGTTTGAAACAGCTACTGTATCAAAATCTGCAATACCAATAGCACCCACACCGGCGCCTGCCAATGCCAGCAGGCACGGACAACCTAAGCCACCTGCACCAATCACCAGCACTTTTGCCTGTGCGATTTTTTGCTGCCCTGCATTGCCAATAAACGGCAGTTTGCTGTGGCTGCTGTAATATGCCGATTTTTCATCCATCGTATTCCAAATGTAGAGAAAGAAAATTGAAAATTTACGGCAGTAAATATTGGCCGTTTTGTTATTTTACAGCAATGTTTGAGAATATCAATAAAAACGTTTCCAAAGGCGTTTCGTTTTCAGCAAAAGAACTGGCGAGGTTCGATGAGCTGCTGCAGGTAAAACATTTTCCCAAAAAAACTTTCCTGCTGCAGGAAGGTGAGATTTGCAACTTTGAAGCGTACATCAACAAAGGCTGTACCCGTACTTATTATATTGATGAAAACGGGTTTGAAGTTACCCTCATGTTTTCTATTGAAGACTGGTGGATCAGCGACATTGCCAGCTTTTATGAGCAGCGGCCCAGCAATCTTTTTATTGAAACGCTGGAAGATTGTGAGCTGCTTGTTTTTAATCCCGTAACCAAAGAAATGCTGCTGGCCGAGGTGCCCAAATTTGAACGGGTATTCCGGCTGATGGTGCAAAGGAGACTGGCAGTGACGCAAAACAGGCTTATCAGCACCATCGCTAAGCCTGCACAGGAAAAATACCTTGATTTCATTGAGCGCTACCCCACCATCCCGCAGCGTGTGCCCCAGCATTATATTGCCTCTTATCTCGGCATCTCCCCCGAATTTTTAAGCAAAGTGAGGGCAAAGCTTTCCAAAAAAGGCTAATCCCGCCAATTTCTTGTCATAGTTCAATGTTTTAAGTAAACCAATGTTGCAATTTTGTGTTGTCAATAAAAAAACACAATTTATGGCGACTACCAAATGGGCACTTGATCCCACACATTCAGAAATAGGATTTAAAGTAAAACACCTGATGTTCACCAATGTATCAGGCAATTTTAAAACTTTCACTGCTTCGGCAGAAACGGAAGGAGATGATTTCAGCACTGCTAAAATTGAATTTTCGGCTGACACCGATTCAATCAGCACCAACAACGACCAAAGGGACCAGCATTTAAAAAGCGCTGACTTCTTTGATGCAGCAGCCAATCCCAAAGTAACTTTTACCAATGGCAAGCTTGCCAAAAAAGGCGATGATGAATTTGAACTTTCCGGTGAGCTTACACTGCATGGCGTAACCAAACCCGTAACGCTGAACGCAGAGTTTGGCGGCATCGTAAAAGACCCCTGGGGCAACACCAAAGCAGGCTTTAGCCTTACCGGGAAAATCAACCGCAAAGATTTTGGGCTTAACTGGAATGCGGCGCTTGAAACCGGCGGCGTGATGGTAAGCGAAGAAGTGAGGCTGAACGGGGAGATACAGTTGGTGAAACAAGCTTAATTAATACAGGAGATTCCGTTGAAAACAAATATAGGCTGGGGCCGGCTACGCCGGCCCTGCTTTTTTTACGGATACCAAGAAGCATAAAATAAAACTTCGCCTGCCACAACTTAAGCCGCCAGGTATAAAGTCCTTTGCACCTTAGCAATAAAATTCAAGCCGCATAGTATCGGAAAACCCGCCGGGTTGTAACTTTCCGGGGTTTTAGTGTATCTTAAGGCAACATTAACACCTTACCATTAAAATGAGAACAGGCTCCTGGAAACCAGGAGTGGAATAAAGACCTGGCCATTAGTTGAAATTATATTTGTAACAACTCCTAAAATTTTTAAAATGAATCCAACAAGTGTAATATCCATAGACCAATTAAACTTTGTCCCATTTAAAGATAAGGCAGGTGTAGAAGTAGCAGATATCAAATGGTACAATACCATGAGGGCAAGAGTTTTTAAATACCCCAGGGGATATGAAACACCGCTCCATATTTTATCTGAAAACATCCTTCACGTTATTTTAAAAGGTAAAGTTGAGTTTGAAGGAAAGGATGGCCCGGTAGAAATAGCTAAATCAGGCATGTTTCATGTGTGCAGCAATAATCCCTGGCGTACTAAAATACTTGAGGAAACATATTTTCTGGTTATAGAAAAAGACGATACCCAGACAATTATAGTTTAAGAATATAATTTCAATCGACATATTGGCGCGCCAGATAAATATTTGTAAATCCTCTTTTAAAACACTTCGCCCGCCGGGCGGGAATCCTTAAATTTGCAAGAAACCCGGAGCAGGATAAAAATGCATAGCCCTGGAATAAAAAAAGCAATCTCAAATTACTTACAACCCCGCGGTTTTCTCATAATTTCAACATTATTATTTACGGGCCTTTTCACCCAGGCGCAGGACATACAACCGGGCATAAATTCTATTTCGGAAATAAGTTTATTGATCAATGACTCTCATGCCGGAAAGACGCAGTTGAAGATAACAGCAGATTCAGTTTTTTACAACGGAACAGTTAAATCCACGATCCCGGCATACTTCCGGGAAGCAATTTCTCCCGGGCAATGGAACACACTTATAAATTGCTTTGACCTTACCATATTTAAGATGGTCCAAAATGTTAACGAAAAAGATTCGGCAGTTGCCCCAAAAGCTGGTACTGACATTACAACGTCCGTTAAAACAAAAGACACCGTTTATTCATATAGGGTCAATAGCCTGGCTGATAACAATTATGAAGGATTAAAAATGAAACAGCTGGCAGATTTCCCCGAGATCAAAGTAAATTATTTTTGGAAAAAAACTGGACAACCATTTCACCTGGAACAAGGCCATATCAAAATGAATTGGCATCTTGCTCCTTAATTAAGGATGGAATTATATCCTTCCGAACAGTTCATCAACCAGCGAAGATGTAAAGACATTGCCGGCAGCAGCTACACCGGTCAGCTTTCGGCTATTGCATGAGGAATGCTCTGTCTTCATACAAAAAATGCTTACCATACAGGTAAGCATTTTTTTATGCGGTATTTTATTCTTTCAAATTAAAACGGCAGGTCATCAGCCACCGGCACATCCATAGATGGTGCCGCTGATGCAGGCCTTGGCGCTGCTGCATAGCTGCCGGCAGCAGGCGCTGACTGATGGCTATCCCCGGTAGCCGTATTGCCTCCCAGTAATTGTATGTTTTGCACCCTCATCCGCAAAGTAGCAGCAGGCTGTCCGTCTTTATTGGTGTAGCCCTCTGCCTCAGGAGTGCCTTCGGCATACACTGTTTTTCCTTTTAATAAATATTGGGCCACGGCTGTTTTATCCGTCCAGTAAGCGCAATTAACCCAGATGGTCCTCTCTTTTAAATTTCCCTGCGAATCCTTGAATTTTTCACTGTGGGCAACGTTGAAATTAATAACTGTTTTGCCATTGATTTCTTTCTGAATGCAATCTGCCCCGAGATTGCCAATTACCTGTAGCTTGATCATAACGATGTTTTTAAATGTTAAACGATGTATCTGTGTGCTGGTGAAAATATGAAATGTTGCTATGGTAGTTTTTAAAAGTTATACACCTGGTAAAGAAGACCACTGTTGATTGACAACCGATGATTTGTTACCGATGACCCATCGTCCGTGATCGGTCATCGGTGGTCTGCTGTCGGTCGTCTTCTCTCCCTAATTCATCTTCTTCTTCAGCGTGCTTACCTGTGTTTGCAGGTTGCTTACCAGGCTTGCCAGCGAGTCCATATCCCAGCGCTGCTGCTGGCTTACCTTGCTTATTACCATTTCTGCATGCCACAGTTCTACCACGTCTTCTGCATTTACCTGGTAAGGCTGGTACTGGGGATTGTCACTTACCAGCATCAGCTTATTTTTTACCCTGTTGTTTTTTACCACTCTTTTATACACTATGCCCTCATTGCGGCTTACTACTATATAAGGCTGGTTGCTTTTCACCTCTTCCATATCATCTACTTTTTCGCCTACAATAATGCTGCCGCTGGGGGTAGGCAGCATGCTGTCGCCAATAATCTCGAATGCCCTGTAATTGCCACCGCTCAGCATAGGAAGTGTAAATGTATTAAGCTCATCTATAAATTCATTATCAGCATAGCCTGCCAGGTAGCCCGCCGCCGCTTTCACCGGCACAAAGTGAATCACGTTCCTGTCTGCTCCCATCATCTTCTGCATGCGGCGCTTTGCCAGGTAACTGCCGCCTGTATCGCTCATATCTTTCAGCATCAGTTCATCAAGCGTTACTTTAAATATCTGGCAAATGGTTTCCATTACTTCAAGGCGGGGATCAGCCCTTTCTTCTTCATAAGCACCTATAAGGGAGCGTTTGATACCCAATTTGTTTGCAAATTCCTCCTGCGTCCACCCGCGGAGCTTGCGGAGATACTTGAGATTTTGTCCTGCCTGTGACATATTGAACTAATTTGGTTAGCACAAATATACTAAATTATTTAGCTCCTCCAAATTTTTAAAGAAATATTTTGATAAGTTATAGTTTATGGCAGCGTTAAAAGTTGCTTAATAATCAAAGAACAGACCGGAAGTATATAGTACAGTTGTTATTTTGACAAATATTGTTCTTATAATTTAGCTTTAGCAAATGAAAGGAATATTTATCCTGCTGGCATTGTGCGCAAATGCTGCTTACGGGCAAATTGTATGGCAATCTGACTTTTCCACCGGCGATAAAACGCAGGGCCGTATAATTTCATTGGTACAAACAGGCTATGGCCAAAGGGGCTACAGCATTGTGCCTCCGGACTCTGCCGGCAAATGGGCTGCAAGGTTTGAAGTGTATAAAACAGATACACTGATTGCAAAGGGAAAAAGGCAGGAGCTCTATTTTCCTCCTTATTTGCCCTTTATGCAGCAGGTGGAATGGTACGGCGTGGAAATAACACAGCCGGTATGGCAGGGGGCGGATAACAGGCCTGAAGGTAATTTCCAGATAATTGACAGCGGCAATGCCACCGTATTGATAAACCTTGTGCATATCGGCAACAAGTATCAATTGTTCCAGCATTACAGGCCTTCAGCCGATACCACTTATTCAAGGATATGGGAAGTTTGTGACGATACCCCGGGCGTTGCCAATTATTTTGTGCTGCATTATGTGCCTGCCATTGACAATACAGGAAAAATAGAACTGTGGAGGAACGGCAGGAAGATATTTTTTAAAAATTGCAGGGATGAATTCTGGCACCCCGTTAATACCCCTGATACATATGTGATAACCGGGCCTAATGCCAGCGCCGCCAATAAGGATGGCATGCTTTACATGATCGGCAAAAGATATTTTAAATGCGGCATGTACAAATGGCCCTACAAAACAACTAACCCCGGCGTATACCCGAAAAGAGCCGTGTTCATTTCCAAAATAAAATTGGGTGGACCTGCTTCCACTATTGCAGATTTTAAATAGTTTTTCTGCCAATTAAAACAGGATATTAAGCCGGTAAAAATTATGAAATAACTAATCCTATAAGACACCGGAGGCATACAAGTAAGCCGGCTTTATTCTTTTATTCCTGATATGCCTTGGGTTCAAAGAAAGAAATTTAAGCAGGCGCTGACTGTAACAATTTAGAAAAACAATTATTGTACAGCCCTGCATGGCATTATTTGTGTGGCAGAAATATAGATAAAATACAGGCTTATGCGTATTCATCCAACTATTACCACTCATTTGTGGTTCAATAATGAAGCGGAGGCGGCCGCCCGGTTTTATGCTTCCATATTCCGTGATGCTGATATAGGGGATATTACCTATTATGGAAAAGCAGGGCAGGACATTCACCACATGCCTGAAGGCTCGGTGATGACAGTGGAATTTACACTGGAAGGCCAGCCTTTCATAGCGCTGAATGGTGGCCCTGTTTTCACCTTCAACGAAGCAGTTTCTTTTATGGTAAACTGCGATAACCAGCAGGAAATAGATTATTACTGGGAAAAGCTGCAACAGGATGGCGACCCTAGTGCACAGCAATGCGGCTGGCTGAAAGATAAGTTCGGCGTGTCGTGGCAGGTAGCGCCTACAGTGCTGCGCCAGATGCTGAAAGACAGAGACAGGGAGAAAGCAGAAAGGGTAATGGCAGCCATGCTGCAAATGAAAAAAATTGACATCGCTATCCTGGAAGAAGTTTACAGCGGCGAAATGCTGACCGTGGTTTAAGAGAGCCTGTTTGAGTGAACCCAAAAGCTAAATGGCTACAATAAAAAACCCTGCGTTCTCTGCGCCTTTGCGTGGCTTAAATACACAAAGGTGTGGCACGCTGAGGCGCTGGGTTAGCAGAGAAAAAAACATAAAATAGCTCAAGCGGCTTCTAAGAAACTGTTTGAGTTAATTATCAAACGTTTTGTATGTAGCAGAAAAAGATGCCATTATGTATGCGGATGAAAGGATTGCGACGCTCCCGATAGCTATCGGGAGATGCTATGAAAAACTTCTGCTGGTATTTAAAATAAATAACTCAAACAATCTTTAAGTAACTACCTGCTTCTTTCTTTCGTAAAAAAATTTCATGAGCACAATACCGGCAATAAACCCGCCGATATGGGCAGCATACGCAATACCGCTCGCCTCGCTGCCACCAAGATAGCCGGTGCCGTTGGCAAGCTGCAGCAATATCCAGGCACCCAGTACAATGAACGCCGGCACGGGAATAAAAAAGAAAATAAAGAATATCGTCACCCTCCTGGTGGGATAGGTAAACAGGTAAGCGCCCATTATACCCGATATAGCGCCTGACGCCCCAAGGCTGGGTATCAAATGGTTCTCTCCAAAGAAATAATCACTGCATACATGCGATAAAGAAGCAATGATGCCGCATATAATGTAAAAAGACAAATAACGCAGGTGCCCCAGCCTGTCTTCGATATTATCACCAAAAATCCATAAGTACAGCATATTGCCAAACAAATGGGCCAAGCCTCCGTGCATGAACATGGAAGTAATGAGGGTAAGCCATACAGGTATTGGCGTAGGGCCCAGGCCGGGGATCATTACTTGCTGCCCTGTAAGCGGATCGCTTACGGCTACTGCATCAGTAATAATATCATGGCCTGTGATGATCTCGGCCGGCACGGTGGCATAGCTGTACGTAAAAGCGAGGTTGCTGCCCCAGCGCTGGTACACAATGAACACGATAATGTTCAATGCAATCAGCAGGTAATTGATATAAGGTGTCGTTTTGCGGTCGCTGTTATCATCGCTTACAGGAAGCATATATCGTGTTTAATTAAAATTGGTTATAACAATTTTTTCTTGTCCCTTTCCATCCTCAGCATTTCGCCAAATTCAATTTTTTTTGCCAGTGCAGATACGGCCATTGCAATGCGTTTTGTTCTGGTCGGTTCTGTTTTGGCTGTCTCTATCCATTTGCTGTAGTAACGCTGGTGCGATAACGGTTTGCTTTTAAAAAACTGGAAAGCTGCCGGTTCATCTGCAAGGCATTCCATAAACTCAGCATTCAGCACGTATTCCTTTTTATCTTCCTGCAGCTGTACTTTTACCATGGCGCCCTTTGCCCTGGCTATGCCTTTACGCATGGCGGCATTCAGCGGCATGATAAAATTGCCATTGCCCATTGGCAGCAATGATACCTGTGTAATACTGAAATTATCCAGCCTGCCTTTTACCTTAAAAGACTTTTTATTACCGGGTTTGATCTGCTGAGCAATATCCGCAGGCACTTCAATATAGGTCCAGCCGGTTTTTTCTCCCTGCTTGTCAAATTTGCAGATAGTAGTAGTGTAGCTTATCATTGTGCAGCCTAAAAATAGGCATCATTGCGTTAATAAAATTGGCGATTTTTTAAACCGCCGTCATTGATTATTTATCTATTTTTATTCACATGAAGCAAATAAAATTTTTATTGATCGCAGTATACATATCAGTATGCAGTATTTCCTATGCCCAGAGCGGCAATGGCACTTACAAAGTTGTTGATGAATATGTACAATCCCTCGGCAGCCTTGACACGCTGAATGCAGGAACCATCAGCTATGTAGTTACCAAAAAATTTTCAAGCCCCATTGATAAAGTAAGGGCCATCTTTGACTGGATAGCTTACAACATAAGCATTGACTGCAAGGTAATACGCAATGGCGGCAATGCGAAAATGACCTCTGATGAAATACTGAAAACAAGGAAAGGCAATTCAAACGGCTTTGCTGCTTTGTTCCAGGATATGTGCAGCGTGGTAAAAATCCGCTGCCTTACCGTTGACGGCTATACGAAAAGCACTACAGAACAGATCAACGATGCGCCGGATGAATTTAACCATACCTGGGCTGTGGTGCAATTGGGCCAAAGCCCCGAAACATGGTATTATGTGGATCCCTACCCGGCCAGCGGCTATACTGATGAAAAAATAACCGTGTTTACAAGGGCATTTAATGATTATTATTTTTTTGCCGACAAAACCATTTTCAATTACCAGCATTTTCCTGATAACATGGCCTGGCAATTAGGCGGCACCGGGCCAAAGAGCGTAAAAGATTTTTTTGCCCTTCCTGTTGTAAAAGATAACGCTTATGAGTTTGGTATAGGCAGCATTGCACCTCTTACCGGCGCTATCAAAGCCAGCACCAAAAAGCCGGTGATATTCAGTTTCAGGGTGAATGCCAATACTAAAATTGACATTGTATCGTTACAAATTGGAACGGGCAAGAAACAGCGCACCAAAACAGTGGATTATACTGTAAATGGCGGTATGGTAAGCTTTAGCTACAAGTTTGATGAAGAGGACAGTTACCCGGTAACTGTACTGGTTAACAATAAACCGGTGCTGGCCTATTTTGTGGAAATTTCCGAATAATGCCCGTTTGTTAGTGATTTGTGAAAAAAAAACGGGATATTTTGGCTGAAACCCAAATATATTTTGTAGTTTACGTAAACTATCACCAATAAATTACTTGTCTATGAGCTTGCTACAACAATTCCAGAACTGGACATCTTCCCACAATCCTAAATGGCTGGCCCTTATACGGGTAGCTGTCGGGGCAGTACTTTTACTTTTCGGAGTGCTTTTTCTAAACCGCCTGCCGGATTTAGACAAAATGCTTACTTCTAACGGCCTTGGTTCTTACAAAGACGTGTTGATGAATGCAATTCCCTGGCTCCATATTGGAGGTGGCTTTTTGATGATCATTGGTTTGTTTACCAGGTTTGCAGCATTTGTGCAGATACCGCTCATCCTGGGCGCCCTTATTTCTATTCATACAGACAATGATTTATTTAAAATACAAACGAACATTCCCCTTTCCATTATTTTGCTGTTTTTATTGATCGTATTTGTAATTGAAGGCAGCGGCACACTTTCGCTCGCCCACTATTTTAAAGAAGAGGAAGAGGAGGAAGCAGCGATGGAATAAATTTACTTTTTTGATAGAATGCCGGCAAGCTGATAAAGCAGCCGGCATTTTTTATCCGTCTTTATCCGCCTAACCAGTTTCATCCGTGTTCTATCCTCCGCACTTCGTACCCTTCTTATTCAATACATTTGCAGAAAGCACCGGTATGACATCCTCAGCAGAAGAGAATTACCTCAAAGCCATTTATACACTGCACGAAAAAAGCGGCGGCATGGTTTCTACTTCATCGTTAGCTGAAGCTTTAAAAGTAAGCGCTGCTTCGGTAACAGATTTTGTAAAAAAAATTGCAGCGAAAAAATTAATTGCTTATGAAAAATCAAAAGGTGTAAAGCTCACAGATAAAGGCCGTGCTATTGCAGTAAATATCATCCGCAAGCACAGGCTTTGGGAAGTATGGCTGGTGACCAAGCTGGATTTTAAATGGGATGAAGTGCATGATATTGCAGAACAGCTGGAACATATCATCAGCGATGAACTGATTGATCACCTGGATAAGCATCTTGGCTATCCCACTACCGATCCCCATGGCGATTTGATACCCGATGCCAAAGGCAGGTTTGCCAAAAGCAGCGGCAAACCCCTGCTGGAATGTGCACAGGGCGACAGGGTTAAATTTGTCGGCGTGGCAGACCACTCCAATAATTTTTTGCAATACCTCACCAAAAACAACCTCAGCCTCGGCGATGAAATGCAGGTGGAAGCCATAGAAGCATTTGATAACACTTTTACCGTAAAGGTGAATAAGAAGGAAAATAAAATATTCAGTAAGGAAGTAGTGAAAAATCTGCTGGTGGCGGTAATATAAATGAAACTATTTCACTACCTGGAACTTTCCGGAATCAACGATCTTACCGTATTTGTCCCGTAGCTGGTAAATGTAAACGCCCCTGTACAGGCCGTCTAAAGAGAAGTTTATTTTTTGGGCGGTAAGGTTAGTCTCGCTTACTTTTTTGCCCATGAAATTAAACAGTTGGATAGTATATGATTTATCATACCCGCCGGGCAGCTCAAAATTGATGGAAGTGGTGGCGGGGTTGGGGTAAAATTTTACGATCCTGGCACCTGGCTCACCGGCAACAGCAACCGGTTTCAACTGTGCTACAGCTGTAAAACACAAGCCCGTAAATGCAATTAATATGGTAAGTATCTTCTTCAGCACTGTAAATATAGGCAATTTGAATAAATAAACTGCCGGTGGTCTTTTAAAAAACTGCAAAAAACCGGTTTTATTGTGTTTGTTCAAACAAATATGGATATTTATTGCAGGGTTTTTAGCCTGCCGGTGCCGGCAAACAGTTTATATTTTTACCACATTTGTTTTTTTGTTCATTGTTATTTTTTGCGGCAGCGAGGCCAGTACTTCCTGCTTCAGGGCGTCCACTAATTTTTTCTTTACATAATTGCGGTGGGTCACCAGGCTTACTTCCCTCACCGGCGCAGGGCTTTTAAAATGCCTTACCATATTTTGCTGCTTTACGGAAAAGTCAAGCGTGGCCATTTCGGGTAAAATAGTAATGCCTTTGTTCATCTCCACCATTTTGCGGAGCGCTTCCACGCTGCCCGATTCATATTCAAAATGGCTTTGCCCCTTATTCTGCTTTTTCAGTTCACACAGGTTCATCACCTGGTCACGAAAGCAATGGCCTTCTTCCAGCAGCCACAGCTCATTCAGGTCAATATCATCTGCCAGCACATAATTTTTTTTAAAGGCAGGGGTATTTTTTGATACATACGCTACCATCTCTTCATAAAACAAAGGAAACTCCATAAGGCTGTTGTCCTGCAAAGGGGTTACCAGCAGCCCGGCATCCAATCTCCCTGCTTTCAGCCTTTCAATAATATGCCCGGTGGTCATTTCCTTTACTATTATTTTTATGTCGGGGTATTTATTTAAAAATGATTGCAGGAACATCGGCAATAAATATGGCGCCAGTGTAGGGATAATGCCCACCCGCAGTTCGCCCTGTAATAAACCCTGGCGGTCTTTCACCAGTTGCTTCATCATTTTCACTTCATGAATAATAACCCTTGCCTGCCGAATAATTTCCTCTCCTATTTCAGTGGGGATGACCGGCTGTTTGCTGCGGTCAAAAATTTTTACGCCAAGGTCTTCCTCCAACTTTTGTATCTGCATGCTGAGCGTGGGCTGTGTAATAAAACATTGCTCTGCTGCTTCTGAAAAATGCCGGCAGGTATCTACGGCAATGATGTATTCCAGTTGTGTTATCGTCATGGCATAAAAATAGATATTTTTGATAGAAATATAATAAATATCAATAAAAATTATCAAAGCTATGGGCTATCTTTGGGTTAATACAGCAATAAGAACCGCTTTAATAACAATATATTTTCTATGAATTATTACTAAGTCGCACAGTGTAAGCGGCTTTTTTATTTTCATAAAAAAGCCTTCCCCAAAAGAGGAAGGCTTAAGGAAACAGAAATCCACCTCATCTATCTTGCACCACCACTAACGTTGATCTTTTCCCCGTTCACCCATTTTGAATCGTCAGAAGCCAGGAATACCGCCACACTTGCTATATCGTCCGGCCGGCCAATCCTTCCCAACGGTGTCTGTGTTTTTACCAGTGTTTCAAAATCGCTGCCGATAATACCCAGGCTTTGTGCCCCTTCCGTTTCCACCATGCCGGGGGCTATAGTATTTACACGGATATTTTTACCGGCAAATTCTTTTGACAATGCCACGGCAATGGTATCAACAGCGCCCTTGGTTGCTGAATACACCACGGAATGGGCCAGTGGGTTATCACTAACCACCGAACTGATATTAATAACACTGCCGCCATCTCCATTAAAATGCTGAATAGCTTCCTGTGTGGCTAAAATGGTACCCAGCACATTGGTATTAAACTGGCGGTGGAATTCATCTTCGGTCACTGCTTCCAGCGGCTCAAATTTGAAAACACCGGCATTGTTCACCAGCACATCCACTTTACCAAAAGCATTTTTTGCTTCCGAAAAAAGTTTCTTTACATCTGCTGTGTTGGCAACGCTGCCCTGCACTGCAATGGCCTTACCGCCTGCTTTGGTAATTTCATTTACCACGTTTTCTGCACCTGTTTTATCAGATGCATAGTTTACCACTACTGATGCACCTTCGGTGCCATACGCTTTAGCGATACCGGCGCCGATACCTTTGGAGGCGCCTGTTACAATCGCAACTTTGTTTTTTAATTTAGACATGATTATATATTTTGAATTAATGAATAAGGTTTGAGGCTTAAGGTGTAAGGCTTAGGGTGTAAGGCGGAAAGCTTTTCTTTTGCCTTACACCTTTAACCTTCTACCTTTTTACTTCCATCCACCGCCAAGGGAACGGTACAGTTCAATTACTGCATTTGATCGTTCTTTTTGTAATACAGCCAGCTCAAGCTCTCCCTGCAATACATTGCTTTGTGCAGTGATCACTTCCAGGTAATTGGCCATGCCATTTTTGAACAGCAGGTCTGCATTACCGATGGCTTGCTGTAAAGTGCTCACTCTTGTTGTGGCAACAGTTTGTTGCTCTTTCAGCTTGGTTACTTTCACCAAGGCATCGCTTACTTCTCCCACAGCATTCAATACAGATTGCCTGAAGCTGATGACTGCTTTTTCCCTTTCCACTTTTGATACTTCAAATTGTGTTTTTAATTGTTTGCGTTGAAAAAGCGGTTGTGTAATAGCGCCTGTTGCTGTTGCAAACAAAGAGGCGGGAATATTAAACCAGTTACTTGCTTTGAAAGAATTAATGCCGCCTGCAGCAGTAATGGTCAACGAGGGGTACATATTTGCTTTGGCAATACCGGTGTTGGCATTGGCAATGGACAGTTCCAGTTCTTTCGCTTTTACGTCCGGCCGGTTTTGTAACAACGCTGAAGGCACACCACTTGCAGTTTCACCAGTAAACACAACATCATTTATGTTCCCGGTTCGTTTCACCGCATTGGGAGCAACTCCCGCTAAAACACTGATAGCATTTTCCTGTATCGCAATTTCCTGCTCTAATTGTGGGATGAGCTGCACTGCTACCAAACGCTGTGCTGTTGCCTGCTGCACTGCCAGCGCTGTTACCTGCCCTGCATTGTATTGCAGGTTGATAATATTGAGCGTACTATCATTCAGCAACAAATTTTTCTTTGCAATGGCCACCTGTGCATCCAGCATCAATAAATTGTAATAGCCTTTGGCAATAGATGAAACAAGGTTTGTTTGTATGGCTTTCCTGGCTTCACTTGTTTGCAGGTATGCCGCCAGCGCTTTTGCTTTTTGGTTTTTTATCTTGCCCCATATATCCGCTTCCCAGCTTAATCCAACACTTACGGTATAATCTTCCACGTAAGATTTTCCCAAAAACTGGCTAAGGCTTAAGCCATTCAGGCTATTATCAGAAGGGCGGTTAATGGCGCCTGCTGCCTGCAATCTTGCCTCCGGCAAATAACCAAGCTTGCTTTGGCTTACGATGAGTTGCGCTGCTTCAATATTTTTTAAAGCAGTTTGCATATCGTAATTATTCGCAATGGCGCTGTCAATTAACTGCTGCAAATTTTCATTGCTGAAAAATTGCTTCCACTGGATATTGGCAATGGTATTTGTATCTGTTGTGCTTACTGTCCTGTATGTTTCCGGCAGAGATGGCTGCGGTAATGCCAGGTCGTTCGATACTTTGCAGGCGTTTAAAAAAAGCACCGGCAAAGCAATGAGAAATGTTATTATAAGTTTCATTGTAATAGTATTAAGTAGTTTGTAATTCCAGTTTATCCATTATCCAGTCGTCATGTTCAGCTATTTTTTTACTGCTCACTTTTTCCTGCAGGTACTGGAAGATGGTGAAGAGCACCGGTATGATGAAGATGCCAAGCAGCACTCCCGTAAGCATGCCGCCTACAGCACCGGTACCAATAGAACGATTACCCATTGCTGAGGCACCCGTTGCCGTTAGTAAGGGTATCAACCCTGCGATAAAGGCAAAGGAGGTCATCAATATCGGGCGGAGGCGGAGCCTTGCTGCTTCAATGGCCGCATGGCGAATGGAGAGGCCAGCCTTTCTTCTTTGCACAGCATATTCCACAATAAGGATGGCGTTCTTTGCCAATAAACCTATGAGCATTATTAATCCTACCTGTACATAAATATTGTTTTCTATACCGGCGAGGTTGATAAAGGCAAAGGTTCCGATAAGGCCTGTGGGCACAGACAATATCACTGCAAATGGAAGCATGTAACTTTCGTATTGCGCTGCCAGCAGGAAGTACACAAAAATGAGTGACATCACAAATATCCAGGTGGTTTGTGAACCCGATTGCTGTTCTTCCCTTGTCAGGCTGCTCCATTCATACGCATAGCCACGGGGCAAATAAGAAGCTGCCACTTCCTGTATCGCTTTTAATGCTTCGCCGGAGCTGTAGCCGGGCTTGGGCACACCATTGATGGTAACAGCATTGAAAAGATTATTCCTTGTCACTGTTTCCGGGCCATACACTTTTTCAAGGTTCACCAATGTTTTCACCGGCACCATTTCACCCAAATTATTCTTTACATGCACATCATTTAAAGTGCTGGGGTCAATACGGTAAGCGATATCAGATTGCAGTATCACCTTATACTGTTTGCCAAAGCGGTTGAAATCGCCTGCCTGGAAGCTGCCGTAATACACTTGCAATGTTTGAAGCAGTTCACTAACGGATACGCCTAACTGCTTCGCTTTTGCTTCATCTATATTCAGTTTGTATTGCGGATTGCCCGTGTTGAAAGTGGTGAAGGCATACATTATCTCAGGGCGCTTCATCAGTTCGCCGATAAAGCCGTAGGCTGTGGCGCTCAGATCTTCCAGCTTACCCCCTGTCCTGTCCTGCAATATAAATTCAAAACCATTGGTGTTACCAAAGCCCTGCACCGTTGGCAAAGTGAAAGTGAAAAGGTCGGCAGCAGAGATAACAGATAACTTTTGGTTCACTTCTCCCAGTATGGCATTGATGTCTTCTGTTTTTCCCCTGGTACCCGGTTTCTTCAATTTTACAAATGCCAGGCCGCTGATAGGGCTGGTAGCATTGGTGATAATGTTCATACCTGCCACGCTGTAAGATTTTTCAACCCCTTCCACAGTGGCAATAATGCTGTCAACTTTATCAATTACTTTCTTGGTGCGTTCCAGCGAAGCGCCGGGTGGCATGTTGAGAGAATACAAAAAGATGCTCTGATCCTCAGTAGGAATAAAACCGGTGGGTGTTTGTTTTACCAATATCACCGTACCAATAGTAATAGCAACCAAACCAGTTAAAGCCACCCATTTTGCTTTGATAAGAAAACGGAGGCTGCTGCTGTAGCGGTTGGTCATGTTTTCAAACCCTGCATTAAAAGCCTTAAAGAACCTTGCTTTAAAACTTTTTGGTTTTTCACTGCCTGTGTGGTGATTGTTCTTTAAGAACAATGCAGACAGCGCAGGGCTTAATGTAAGTGCATTTACAGCAGAGATAAGAATGGCTATTGCCAGCGTAAAGGCAAACTGTTTATAAAAGATTCCGGCAGGCCCCTGCATAAAACCAACAGGAACGAATACCGCTGCCATCACCAGCGTAATAGAAATGATAGCGCCTGAAATTTCATTCATGCTTTTGAGCGTGGCGGCCCTTGCAGGCAAATGTTCCGCTGCCATTTTTGTATGCACTGCTTCCACTACCACAATGGCATCATCCACCACTATACCGATAGCCAGTATCAATGCAAAGAGTGTAAGCAGGTTGATGGTGAACCCAAACAACTGCATGAAAAAGAAAGTACCTAATATCGCAACAGGCACTGCTATGGCAGGTATCAATGTAGAGCGGAAATCCTGCAAGAATAAAAACACTACAATGAACACCAGGATGAATGCTTCCACCAGTGTGTGCTTTACTTTATCAATGGAAGCATCTAAAAATTCTTTGGAAGAATAAGGAACAAAAGTTTTTACACCTCTTGGCAGGTCTTTGTTCACCCTTTCCATGATATGATTCACTTCAGTAAGGATATCATTGGCATTAGAACCGGCTGTTTGATAAATAAGGATGCCGGTTGAAGGGCCTTTGTCCACTTTTGCTTCCGAAGTATAATTGAAGGAGCCCAATCCCACCCTTGCCACATCTTTCAATTTTATCGTGGAGCCGTCAAGGTTAGATTTGAGGATGATGTTCTCATAATCTTCGTTGGTATTGAGCTTGCCTTTGTATTTAATTACATATTCAAAAGATTCTTTGCTGCCTTCGCCGAATTTACCCGGCGCTGCTTCCAGGTTTTGTTCTTTGATGGAAGCTAACACTTCCTGCGTTGATAAACCATAGGCTGCTAACCTGTCTGGCTTTAGCCATATACGCATGGCATAATCTTTTGTGCCGAAGATGGTGGCCTGGCCCACGCCATGCACACGCTGTATCTCCGGTACGATATTTATTTTAGCGTAGTTCTGTAAAAACGTTTCATCATAAGTGCTGTCGCTGTACAAAGCAATAGCCATGATGATGCTGTTCTGCTGCTTTTGTGTAGTGATACCGGCCTGCAATACTTCAGCAGGAATTAAGCTGCTGGCCTTTGCCACACGGTTCTGCACATTCACAGAAGCAATATCAGGGTCGGTGCCGGCTTTAAAAAACACACTCAGCGTCATGGTGCCGTCGTTGTTACTGTTACTCGTCATATAGGTCATGTTCTCCACGCCATTGATGGCTTCTTCCAAAGGAGTGGCAACAGAACGGGCCACCACTTCTGCGCTGGCGCCGGGATATGCTGCCGTAACCAGTACCGCCGGTGGTGCAATATCGGGGAACTGTGTAATGGGCAGGTTAGTGAGTGATACTACACCCAGCAATACCAGCAGTATGGAAATAACTGTGGACAATACCGGGCGCTTGATGAATTTCTGTAGCATAAAAAATGTTTTAGTTTTTGTTGTTGATGGCCTGCTTTAGTTTTCAAAAGGGTAAAGGATTCCCTGTCAGCCGTTGGGCTGTAAAAAATCAGGTTCAAACTTGTAAGAGTGATGAGTTATGAATGATGGGTTATGAGTGAAGGTGCCTGTTCAAACTCATCATTCATAATTAGAATTTTGCAGTCAGCACACTATCCAGTGAAACTTTCTGCGGCGCTATCACCGCTCCGTCCCTCAATCTCTGCAGGCCGCTGTACACAATGGTTTCGCCGCTGTTCACTCCTTTATCAACAATATAATTGCCGTCGCTTTTTCCTTTCACCGCTATTTGCTTGCTGACAACTTTATTGCTGTCGCCAAGGGCAAACACATATACTTTGTCCTGCAACTCATAAGTGCTTTGCTGCGGCACCAGTAATTTATTTTCTAATGGAAAAGGAATGCGTACTTTACCTGTGATGCCTGAACGCAGCAGTTTTTCGTTATTGGAAAATACAGCACGGAAAGAAATGCTTCCGGATGCCCTGTCAAATTGCCCCTGCACTAATTCCACTTTTCCTTTACTGTTGTAAATGCTGTTATCTGCCAGTTCCAGTTCCACAGGAGGAAGGTTGTGTATCTTTTCTTCTGTGGTTTTACCATTCACATTTGAGAAAAAACTGAAAAAATCTGCTTCGCTCATGCTGAAGTATGCATGAACATTGTTCACTTCACTCAATACAGTTAATGGTTGCAGCTCGCCTTTGCCGATAAGGCTGCCCTGCTTAAAATTGATATGCCCCACATAACCACTAACAGGCGCTGTTATCAAAGTATAACCCAGGGTGATGTCTGCACTTCCTTTGCCGCTTACTGCCTGCTGGTAAGCTGCTTCAGCTTCATGCAAATTGGCTTTGGCTGTTTTTAACTGCACTTCTGCTATCACTTTATTGGCCACTAAAGGCTGCAGCCTGTCCACTTCCACCTGTGCTTTTTCAACATTTGCTTTTGCCAGTTGAATAGTGGCTGCAGCGCTTGTGCTGTACTGGCTGTATTCTTTTGCGTTGATACGGAATAGTGGTTGGCCCTGCGATACCCAGGCGCCGTCTTCCACATAAATTTTTTCGAGGTAGCCGCTCACCTGAGGGCGTATCTCTACATTGGTAGTTCCCTGTACTGTGGCAGGATATTCCTGCCAGGTGGTAACAGAGCCTGTTTCTAATTTCACCACCGGCAATGATGGCGGTGGCGGGGCCTGCATATTATTTGCCTTGCTTGCACAGGCAGCTAAATACAAAATAGCGGCGTACAAAAAATAAATCGGTAACTTTTTCATAACGTAATTAATTTTTTTAACAGTGTTAAGTAATTGTGTTTAAAAAAACAGTTTTTCAACTGTTGTCAGTGGGATAGCAATGGAGTTCCGGATAAACCATTTCTCCCCTTTTTTGTCTTCAAAAAACGCTGGTAAATCATCTAACAGCGTTAAGGATATTGGATAAAAAAATAGCAGTGATGCTATGGGATACAAAGGCAGGCATTTTAATAAAAACCTGGCTTTTATATCAACTTATTTGCCCTGCTGCTTTAAAAAAAGCGTAAGGCCTTAGTTTTTTATAGAGTTAATGACACCTGTGATGGCATCTTTCAATACCTGCCTGTTCAATTCATCGCTTGTTACCTGCCGGGTGAGGTTGATGGATATCAGCCCATGCACCACACTCCAAAAAGTATAATATTTCAAGTCAACGTATTCCTCTGTGCGCCTGCCTTCCGGGGTTATTTCTTCTATCTTGTCCCACAGCATGTTCATGGGCTTTGTAAGGTCGGGGCAGGCATTTTCAAAAGCACAGCAGTTCACTTCCACGCCATACATTACCTTATACAGTTCTTTATTTTCAAAAGCAAAATTCCAGTATGCCAGCCACATGGCTTCCAGTTGCCCTTCGGGGCTGGTGCTCAGGCTTTTGGCCTCTTCCATCTTGGCCGCCAGCTTTACATAGCCCATACGGGTAAGCTCCTGCAAAATGGCGTCTTTATTACTGAAGTATTCGTAAATAATCGGCGCCGTATAATCTATCTTATCGGCTATCTTCCGCATACTAAGAGCAGGCCATCCTTCCTCTTTCACAATGTCGAGACTGGCGTTCAGGATATTGCACCTGGTATCTTCCTTCACTTTCAATATTCGGTCTTTGCTTGCCATTTTGTTTGGTGTAAAATAATTTAACACCGTTAGACAAAGGTAATATCAAGTTTATCGAACTGCCAAATCTTTTTTCAAATTTTTTTTGAATGCTACCCGGAATTAACAAATCCTATTTTATCGCCTGGTCATTTTTCTTCCACCAATAACCAATACAGCGGCACTGAATTTTATTTATCTTGCCTGCTTCGATCCTGCCATCTCCAATCCTTTTGAAAACTGCTTTCATGGTTAAAAAATATTTTCAATGAAGAAACTTGCCATTGCAGCCGCATTACTTTTCCAAACTTTTATTGCCATTTCGCAAGTAACGTATATCGGCATCATCAACCACAACATTGGTACAGGGAGCAATAACCTCTTCAACAATTATGTGGCTGTGGGCCAGCATTGCTATATCGACTGGGAAGTGTATGCAGAAGGCATGAACAACGCAGAAACCTGCGGCACCGGCAGTGTATCAAGGCTGGTATTAAGAAGAACAGGCAGTGGTGATCCTACTTCTGTAGTAGCTTCAGCGCCAATCATTGTACCGGGCATTTGTGGTGGCAAAAGCGGTAATAACGATCATTACTATGCCGACCTCAGCACTTACATTGATAAAGCCGGCAGGTACTCTGTAGAAGTGCAGGCCGACCTCCCCGGGCAGCCCGATGCTTTCGGCAATGCTACTACCAAGACCACCAATAATTATTCCTGCCCTTCCGCCTATTACCTAACGGGAACGGGTGGCCCAACAGGAAATTATTACACACCTTCCGGTACTTGTGCAGGCGGCCCCGGCCTCAGCGACCCTGTGGGCGGGCCTGCAGCGGACAGGCTGGAAGAAATTTTTCCTGCATTAAAATTTTTCACTGTTGGCGAAGCAGGCACTTATAGAGAGATGATCGTATTGAATGGGCATTTTTATGATACAGAACAGGGAAAATTTCAGCCCGGCAACCCTGCATTACCTCCAAGCCTTGATGGTGCTGAAGGGATCCCTGCGGGGGGCATTTGCCCTCTTGGTGCAGTTCCGCCAATAAGTATTGGAGGTGAGATCAATGATTTTAAAAGAACAGATTGCAGCGCAGATGTTACCGGCGCTGCTGTTTTTTACAGGCTGTATAAAGAAGGAGAAACAGCACCTGCCTTCGGCTCTTTTTCACTGGCATTTAAAGATGATTGTTCATCCAGCCCTAACGGGCCAGAAGGGAATATTTTTCCAATGGGCGGCTCCTGCCAGAATGGAAATAATATTCTGGACCAACGCTGGCAAACGATCAATGCAGTGAATAATATTATGCCGGATAGTTTTGCATTAAGCGATACCGGCCGCTGGAAAATTGAATTGTACACAGAAACCTATGCAAAGAATTGCGCCGGCGCCGACACTGTACTGCAGGGCGGTGTAAATACCATCACATTCACTGTGGCCAGCCCATTCTCTCCCGGCTCACCCTGCAGCGCTTTGCCGGTGATTTTATCAAAGTTTACAGTAAGCCCTTCTGTGCAGGGCAATTTGCTTTTATGGACGGTGGAAGAAGCATCACAAGTAACTTATTTTGAAATGCAGCAATCAGATGATGGTTATACCTTCAGCAGCATTGGGAAAGTGATGTACAGTAATACTAAATCAACTTTTAACTTCACAGATATTGCTTATCCCGGCAAAACAGTTTTTTACCGCCTTATTGTGCATGAGCTGGACGGCGGAAAATTATATTCTTCTATTGTGAGGGTAAACAATAAAGCTGGCGGCGCTGCAGTAAGCATTCATCCTGCTGCACAAAATATTACGGCCAGGTTGGAAAATTTCAGCAAAGGAAAATACCAGCTTGATATTTATAATACGGCAGGCAGCTTAATGGCAAAAAGTTTTATTGCAATGGATAACAGTAATGCCAGCACAACGCTTGTGTTAAAAAATGAACTGGCACATGGGATTTATTATGCTGTAATAAGAGATGAATCAGGAAATATGGTAGCGAAAAATAGTTTTTATTACTAAGAACATGGATAGGCCTGTCAATTTTATGTGGCATAGAAATGGTTGTTAAAAATAACCACTGCCTGTAAGCGTTAATAAAAGATAAATTAATTTTGTGCATACTGAAAGTCATTAAGCATGAAAAACATATCAATAAAATATACCATCCTGTTTGTGTTGGCAACCCTGCCTTTTATACAAGCAGATGCACAGTACAAAGATTTTATCCTTTCCCCCAACGGAGATACATTGAATGCAGTTGACCAGAAAGGGTTAAAGCAGGGCAAATGGGTGAATACAGTGGGAGAGGTTCGTGGCGAACCCGGCTATGAAGAAGAAGGCATGTACAAGGATGATAAGAAAACCGGTATATGGCGCAAATACACAACCAACGGCGATATCCTCGCCATAGAAAATTACCGCTTTGGAGGCAAGGAAGGCGTACAGCAATATTTTTCATTTCTCGGCAATTTGGAAAGGGAAGAAGAATGGCGTGGATATAATCCCGATGCGCCTTATGATACCATTCCTGTGTACGGAACAGGCAGCAATGAAGTAATCAGCTATAAAGTGGTGAAAGCAGAGCAATACAGTGTGCCCCATGGTGACTGGAAATATTTTAATCCCCAGGGGCATATTATAAGAATTGAACATTATGACCATGGCCGCCTGCTGAAAGATGCCCCCAAAGAAAACGAAACAGCAGCCGAACCTGCCAAGCCCAAAGAGAAAGAAAAACCACAGGAAATACTGGATTACGAAAAAAAATACAGCAAGAAAAAACGGGAGCATATGGAGAGGGTTGGAAAAACGAGTTTGTAAATTCTTATGGCTGAATTGCTAAATAGTCAAAATTGTTGTTAAGATTTTTCAGGCTTAAAGTCTCCAGCAATGTAGCAATATGACAATGCAATAATATAACAAGAAGCTATGCCCCTCCTTCCATATCCTCTTTAATTTCTTCCGATATTTTCACCAGCAGCTTGTCAATGCGCTGCCCGTCCATATCCACTATTTCAAATGAAAAGCCGCGCCAGTCAAAAGTATCGCCGGTTTTAGGGATGCGTTCAAGCTCATGCAGTACAAAACCGGCCACTGTATCAAAAGAATATTCTTCCCCCGTCATCCAGTCTGTTTTTTCAAAGCGGCTTAAAAAATCATAGAAAGTAATTTGCGCATCCACCAGGTAGGTGCCATCTGCCCTTTCAATAATCTCGTATTCCTCCTGGCCTGTTTGCGGCACATCACCTACGATGGCTTCCAGGATATCGTTCAGCGTTATCATACCTTCCAGCGTGCCGTATTCATTTACGATAAAACAGCTGTGGATTTTCGTTGTTTTTATTTTCTCCAGCAACTGGTAAGGTGTATTGTTTTCAGGCACAAACAAAGCAGGCTTTGCCAGGTCTTTCAATTTGATGTGCTCATCCGCCTTCAGCAGATCTTTTATGTAGATGAGGCCTTTGATATCATCCACCGTTTTGTCGCATACGGGATAAGTGGAATAAATAATTTCATTTGCTTTGTCAATAATTGTTTTTACGGTGTCTTCCACATCATACCATACAATTTCCGTCCGGTGTGTCATCAGCCCGGTTATTTTCCTGTCGCCCAGGTGAAATACCCTTTCGATAATCTCTTTTTCTTCTTCTTCAATAGTGCCCTGTTCGCTGCCTTCGGTTATCATGGCTTTAATCTCTTCCTCGGTTATTGCGCTGTCATTGGAAGGCTTAATTTTAAAAACTTTAAAAAAAAGTGCCGTAATGGTATTCAGCAGCCAAACCACAGGATACATTACCGTAGATAAAAAGTTAACCGGGCCTGCCACCAGCATGGCTATTTTTTCCGCCCGCAGCATACCAATGCGTTTGGGTACCAGCTCACCTAAAATAATAGAAAGAAAAGTAACCAGCACAATAATAAGCGCAGTGGAAATATTGGTAGCGTAAGGCCTTAAAAAATCTATCCGGGCCACATAAGGCTCCAGGTCTTTGCTGAATTTTTCGCCGGAGTACACACCCGTTAATATAGCAATAAGGGTAATGCCTATCTGGGCTGTTGATAAAAATTTTTCCGGGTTATCAATAAGGTCAAGGGCAATTTTGGCCCGCCGGTTTCCCTTATTGGCCAATCCTTCCAGCCGGCCACGCCGGGCACTCACCAGCGCTATTTCACTCATTACAAACAGCCCGTTCAAAACCACCAGTATGATTAAAATGAATATTTCTGCCATGTGCCTGTTAGATGGTGCTTTGCAAATATCTGTGATTTGTGGTAAATAAGCATTGCCTGCTACCCGGCAACCAGCGGCCCCTTTGTTTTATTAAATGCGTTAGCTGTAATATAACCGATCAATGTTCCCACCAATGCGCCGCAAATAAT
>JBEHYP010000022.1:0-38701 GCA_048498115.1 Bacteroidota bacterium
TTACGAATGGGCGCCATCACATTTTCTTGATAAGAACGACATATTAAAACCAACAACTACAGCCCCTTACAATATACTGTACACTTTAAAAGTAATCGACACAATAAGTAAATGCCAGGCTTCTGATACAGTAAGCGTAATTGTACCAGGTCCCTTTATACCAAATGCATTTTCACCTAATGGGGATGGCACCAATGATACATGGGGCATACCCGGCATCAGCAACAACCCGGCTGCACTGGTCACTATTTTTAACCGGTGGGGGCAAATATTATTTCAGTCTGTGGGCTACAGCAAGCCGTGGGATGGCACCTATAAAGGTGTTGCCCAGCCGGCAGGCGCTTACTATTACATCATTCAGCCGGATATGAAAAAGGAAAAGAAAATGGCAGGCTATGTCGTGATCGTGAGATAGTGAAATTCAATGAGAGCTGTATTAATACTCCGCCAGCTTTTTTCCAAACCGCACTACGATAAAAGTGATGATGAAAGCAGCAATTACATCAATAGAATAATGTGCGTGCTGGAACAACACCAGTGTGCCCACAGAAACAGCGGCCAGCAAGCCAAGCAGTTTATCGGTTTTCTTTTCAAAACAAAGCGCCAGCACCAGCATGTTGGAAGTGTGGCCGGAAAAGAAAAGGTCTTTGGTAATAAAAATATTTTTACCGCCATAAGTAAGGCTGGTGAGCGGGTCCCTGATGGCAATAATCGTTGTGGGCGGATCAAGCGGCACCAGGTAAATAGTGATCATTCTTATTAACGTAAGCAGGATAATGCAGTACAGCGCCTGCAGGAAAATCATCGGCCGGTTGAATGAACGGATAAAGAACAACAGCGTGGTTGACCAGATGATGATGAAGATGGGAATAGAGAAATCATGCGGCCTGATCATATTCAGCAGCCTGTCATTTAGCAATATCCCTTCCCTTTCTTCTATCATGGCAAAAAAGGAGGGCAAAAGCAATAATATACCTGTAAAAATGACCGCACCGGCGATCAGCTTATTCCTGAAGCGGACATTGGTAAGGGATCTTCCCCAATTGTTCAGTTTAATAGTAGAGTAATTCGATTGTTCCTGCACGGGTGCAAATGTAGCCTATCAAAGGGTAAATTAAAAGCCAGAGGGTTCAAATTAACAGCTTATTTGCGCTATTCCCCGTGTCAGTCGGGGTTGAGCGCTACTGATAATGCAAATAGTATTTTACCATCGGCCAATGCCTCATCTGCATCCATTATTTCAGAAGTTGCAAATTTTCCGTCTGTACAGTTCACACAACCCAGCACAACCTCCTGTTTTTTAAAATCAATTTTACCGGTATTGCTGTCCAGTACAATACCTGTTTTTGCGGACCTGCCCCCATAAAACCGGAAATTATTTTCATTCAGCTTCCTCAATTCATACAATGTCATTCCTGCACGGATGCCGCTTTTGAAAACCCAGTTGCTTTCCGCCACAAAATTGCCTGATTGCATAGAGCTTTTTAACCTTTGCTGTCCACCGAAAAGCAGGTTATCAATGCCGCATTTATTTATCTCATCTTTCCAGATAAACACTACCTGCCTTGCGGTATTGATGAACAATACCGAACAATTCACCAGCTCATCACCGGCGAAATAATAAAAATCCTTTTTTACATTTTCTTTTCCGAAATAGTATTCTAAATATTCATGCGATGTAAAATGCAGCAGGTCATCGGCATAATACATGTCTTTGGAATCGGGAAAAACCTGCTGGTGAAATGAAAGAATATATAAATGTGTGCTGTCTTTTATTTCAGAAGAGATAGTAACCGTCATATCATTGTGCTGGAATAATAATTTTTTACCGGCAGGATTGCCCTGGTCATTACAATAAAAGCCGGCTGTTTTTATTCCTTCAATCAAATTGATAAATTCTTCTTCAGAGCTTGTTTGATAACTCAAAGAAAGATCCTCTTTGCATTCTTTTGAAACGAGATAACGTTTGACCGGATCAACAGGCTTGTTCTTTTTAACTTCAGCCCTGTAGCTGTAGCTTTTTACCAGGGTATCGTTTGCTTTGGAAGTATTGGAAAGAAAGAAATTCCTTTTCGAGAAGAAATCGTCCAGCTTTACAGTTTGAATGCCAAATGCAGACAATATCTTTTCCGCAGGAAAAACCTGCCCGTAGCTTGCGGATACGGCCAATGCGAATACAAGAAATGCAGGCAATTTTTTCATTTTACCCTGGAGCACTTTAGTAAAGTTTTTAATAACGAAAAAAACAACGGGTTATTACTATCACGGTCAAGTAAACTTACTTTACGCAGGGACTTGCTGCTGCATGTATTCGTTGCACCACTCCACAAACTTTTCAAGGCCTTTACGTTTAGCTTCATCCAGCCGGTAGCGGATATTTTCAGTGTAATACTGCCGGAGGTCAAATTCATTAAAAGGATTTGCTGCGATCACTTCATCAAGGCGCTGAAGGCCGAACTCATTGGCATGGTTAAAGTCGCTGATAAAGGTTGCAGGCAATGGCTTATTGCTTATCCACGCTGCAAATACAAAGGGCAGGCCGGTGTGCGCTTTCCATGCTGCTGCCAAATCGTACACATAAGGAGAATTTTTTCTCTGGGAAAATGCCCGGTCTCCTATTATCACGCCTGCAGTACTGCCTTTAATGCGGCTGCTGAATTCTTCTTTTGTATTTTCAAAAACGGGTTCCAGCTTCCAGTATTCTTTCAATAAATACCGCACCAGCATTACAGAAGTGCGGCTCTGGTAATCCAATAACACGGTAGCGATCTCTTCCAGCGGCACTTCGCTGAACAAACATACGCTGGCAACAGGTCCATCGGCCCCAATGCAATAGTCAGAAACAATATAGCATTCTTTCATCCGGGGAATAATGGCTACCGGTACCAGGCCAACATCAATCGTATTATCCAGCAATGCCTGTGCAATTTTTCCGGGATAATCAATCACCAGTTCAACTTCATCCTTCATCATTCCTTTTTCAAAACCGTATACCAGGGGTTTGGTATTAAGGTAACTTACGGCGCCAACTTTTATCTTCTTTGAATGCCCGTTCTGTGCGGCTGTTTTCATATCCATGGGGCAAAGATAAACCCTTCTCCAATTTAAAATTGAACATTGAGTATTGAGCGTTGAATATTCATTTAGATAACTTAAAATGTTCAATACTCAATTTTCAATGCTCAATACTCTTAAGAAACAAAATCTCACCCACAGCCTGTATCTTTGCACCCTACCAACGTTTATGGAATTATCAGCACTCACCGCCATTGGCCCGGTTGACGGCCGCTACAGGAACCAACTGCAACACTTAGATGAATATTTCAGCGAATATGCTCTTATCAAATACAGGGTGCTGGTGGAAGTGGAATACTTTTTATTCCTGGCCGAAAAAAAGTTTTTCAAACTGCCTGCTGCCGTAAAAAATCATTTGCAAAATGCGGTGGCTGGTTTTTCTGTCGCCGAAGCTGCACAGATAAAAGAAACGGAAAAAATAACCAACCACGATGTGAAAGCCGTGGAATATTTTTTAAAGGCCGAATTGGATAAATGCAATGCGGCGCATTTAAAAGAATGGGTACATTTCGGGCTTACCTCGCAGGACATCAACAACACTTCCATTCCCTTAAGCTGGAAAAATGCCGTGGAGCATGAATACCTGCCCGCTGTGCTGAACCTTCAATCAGCCATTCACAAAATGGCAGTGGAATACAAAGACGTATCATTGCTGGCAAGAACACATGGTCAACCGGCCTCCCCCACCAAACTGGGAAAAGAAATGCTGGTGTTTGTGGAAAGATTGGAGAATCAAATCCAGTTATTCAGCTACATCCCGTTTACAGCAAAATTTGGCGGTGCCACGGGCAACTTCAATGCTCACTATGTGGCCTACCCGAAATATAACTGGGTAAAATTCGCCAATGAATTTACAGAGACCAAACTGGGCCTGCAACGGCAGCAGTACACTACACAGATAGAGCACTACGATACGCTTGCCACCCATTTCGACGCTGTAAAAAGGATCAATACCATACTGACAGACTTTAGCCGTGATATTTGGACGTACATCAGCATGGATTATTTTAAGCAAAAAACAAAAAAAGGCGAGATAGGCAGCAGTGCCATGCCGCACAAAGTAAATCCCATTGATTTTGAAAATGCCGAAGGCAACCTTGGTATTGCCAATGCCCTGCTGGAACATTTTTCATCCAAGCTGCCGGTATCAAGATTGCAGCGTGACCTTACCGATTCAACAGTACTAAGAAACATTGGTGTACCGGTGGCGCATACCATCCTTGCTATTAAATCAATTGAAAAAGGCATTGGCAAATTAGTATTGAACCAGGCCAAAATACATGAAGACCTCAACAATAACTGGGCAGTGGTGGCCGAAGCTATCCAAACCATTTTACGCCGTGAAAATTATCCGCAACCTTACGAGGCATTGAAAGAATTGACCCGGGGCAAAACCGCCATTGATAAAAAAGCCATTCATAACTTTATCAATACGCTGAAAGTTCCTGCGGCGGTGAAGAAGGAATTAAAAGCGGTAACGCCGTTTAATTATACGGGGGTTAATTAGCCAGCCACAGATTTCACAGATAAACACAGATAAAATTGCCTAACCGCAATTGGTTAGCCACCAATTTCACCAATCACACTAATAAGCGAAGCTTATTCCTCTGTGTTAATCCGTGAAATCTGTGGCTAAAAATGCATTCGTGTCCATTCGTGTAATTCGTGGCTAAATACTTTTTACTTATGCACCTCACTCGTAAAATGAAACTCAATATCCGGGTTATTCTGTATTTCGGTATTTAAGAACCATTCGCTTTGCGCCAAATAAACTAAATGCCCGTCTTTATCTTCCGCAATATTTGCCTGCTTGTAACGGGTAAAATCTTCTAACTTTTTCGGGTCTTTGCTGGTGATCCAACAGGCTTTAAAAAACGGCAGGCTGTTCATCTGCACCGAAGCGCCGTATTCCTGCAATAAGCGGTATTGTATCACTTCAAACTGCAGGTCGCCCACGCAGCCAATTATTTTTTTGGTGCCCCCAAACTGGGTAAACAATTGCGCTACGCCTTCATCCGTCAATTGCAGCAAGCCTTTCTCCAGTTGCTTTGTCTTCATCGGGTCTTTGTTCTGCACTTCCCTGAATATTTCAGGCGAAAAAGTGGGTATGCCCGTGAAAAAGAACTTTTCACCCTCGGTAAGTGTATCACCGATTTTAAAATTGCCGGTATCAAACAAGCCCACCACATCGCCGGGATAAGCTTCTTCAATTACATCCTTTTGCCTTGCCAAAAAGCTGTACGGGTTGCTGAAACGCAGTTCTTTATCCAGCCTCACATGCTCATAATACTTATTGCGTTCAAAGCGGCCGCTGCACACCCGGAGAAAAGCGATCCTGTCACGATGCTTGGGGTCAAGGTTGGCATGTATCTTAAAAACAAAACCGCTGAAGGTATCTTCATCTGGGCGTATATCCCTCACCGTTGTATGCCTTGGCCTTGGGGTAGGTGCAATGCGGATAAAAGTGTCCAGCATTTCCTTTACTCCAAAATTATTCACCGCACTGCCGAAAAACACCGGCGCCGTTTTGCCGCTTAAATAATCGTCCACATTTAGTTCGCCGTATACGCCTTCTATCAGTTCCACATCTTCCCGTAAGGTATTGGCATCCTTCTCTCCCACCTTGCTGTCTAATATTTCAGATTTGATATCTGATATTTTCACTACATCCTCATCATTCGCTTTTGTCCCTGCTGTAAACAACACCAGGTTTCTATCATCCAGGTTATATACGCCTTTAAAATCTTTGCCACTGTTGATCGGGAAGGTCATCGGGTGCAGTTGTATCTTCAGTTCCTTCTCTATTTCTTCCAGCAGGTCAAAACGGTTCTTGCCGTCACGGTCCATTTTATTGATAAATACGATCGCCGGCGTATTCCGCATGGCGATCACTTCCATCAGCCTTCTTGTTTGTGCTTCCACACCGTTCACACTGTCAATCACCAGCACCACGCTGTCTACCGCCGTAAGGGTGCGGTAGGTATCTTCAGCAAAATCTTTGTGGCCTGGTGTGTCCAGCAGGTTGATAAGGTAGCCCTGGTATTCAAAAGTCATCACACTGGTGGCCACGCTGATACCACGCTGGCGTTCTATTTCCATAAAATCGCTGGTGGCATGCTTTTTTATTTTATTGCTTTTAACAGCACCGGCAGTTTGTATGGCGCCGCCAAACAGCAGAAACTTCTCCGTAAGAGTGGTTTTACCGGCATCCGGGTGAGAGATGATGGCAAAGGTTTTCCGCTTGTTTATTTCGTCTGTATATTTCATGTTATTTTATTAGCTACAGGTTTCGCTGATGAACGCAGATGAAATTGCCTGCAGCAATTGATTAGCCACGAATTTCACTGATTCCACGAATAAGCTTCGCCTATTCTTTCTGTGTTAATCCGTGTGCATCTGTGGCTAACACCAATTCGTGTTCATTTGTGTAATTCGTGGCTAATCCTTTTTTGAGCCGCAAAGGTAAGGGTTGGCAAAAGAGCGGCAAAAGCCCTTGTTAAACTTTTTAAAAGATGCTTTGTTTCTACAACCAACGCTGGTACATTTGCGTTATCACTGCAAATTAAACTCTCCATGAAAAAAATGCTGGTTGCGTTGGGGCTTTTTACAGGTTGTGTTTCCAATGCAGAAAAAAATACAGGCAAAATAAATAATATGGATACTTCTACTTCGGCCAGTACTATGGCAAAAACAGATACCGCCACTTTCGGCACCGGTTGTTTCTGGTGCACTGAAGCCATTTTTCAGCAGGTGGAAGGCGTGATAAAAGTTACCAGCGGCTACAGCGGCGGCACCAAAGAAAACCCCACTTATAAAGAAGTTTGTACGGGCACCACCGGTCATGCAGAATGCCTGAACATTGTGTACGACCCTGCCAAAGTAAGCTTTGATGAATTGCTGGAAATTTTCTGGCAGGTACACGATCCCACCACACTCAACAGGCAGGGCAATGATGTGGGCACTCAATACCGCAGCGCCATTTTTTACCATAACGATGAACAAAAAGCAAAGGCTGAAAAATACAAAGCTGAATTAGATAAAAGCGGCGCCTGGGATAATCCCATTGTCACCATCATAGAACCCTTCAGTAAATTTTATCCCGCTGAAGATTACCACCAGAATTATTACAACAACAACCCGGAGCAGGGCTATTGCCAGTTTGTGATACGGCCTAAAGTGGAAAAATTTGAAAAGGTGTTTAAAAGTAAGCTGAAGCATTAAGATTATCACACGAATCAAACGGATTATTACACGGATTTTTTAATTCATTAATTAAGGATGGTGTTACACAATTGATGGCCTCGATCCGCAGAACTCTTGTTACCATACCTTAAAATCTTTCATCAAAACTGAAATCCTCCATGCCCGCCAATTTTACTTTTTTAAAATCCGGGTGCTGTGGATTAAGTAAAATGTTGCATTCCTGTTTTATAACAGAGGAAGGCACTTTTAATGCAACCGTTTCGGCCTCTTTCAGCCATTTATCACCTATCTCCTGGCAGTAAGGATAATTGGTCATGCTGTACCAGTTTTTTCTTAATTTCTTCGGGTCAATAGTTTTGACGGCTACAGCATCAGGTATTTCTATCAGCATCACTTTGTACAATGCATTGTTGCCCTCGCCGCTCCTGTGCACCAGGTTTTCAAGGCAGGCCAGCGCCCTGCTTTCTGCAGTATAGAGCATAAAATTACCACGGCTGTTCCATCTTGCAGGATGGCCTGAAGCAGTTAATTTTTTACTCCACTCTTCGATGGTAATGCGGTATACTATCATAAGCTAGGATAAATCGCCGTAGGCTATGCGGTTCAGTTCATCTATTACATGGTTAATGCCGCTTACAGTAGTAATTAACTTACGGGGAACTTTATTGCCAAGGCCAAAAGCCGGCTTATCAAGCCAGCGGTTAAAGCTTTCTTCATTGTCAAAAACCTTGCTGCCTTTATTAAAAAGCGCAATAGTTTTTAAAATATATTCGCTTTGCAGGGGGCTTAATTTTTTCTTTTCCTTCTGGTAGCGGCTTACGGTTTTATACGAAACATCCAGCAGCCCTGCTGCATAATCCTTATCGTAATGGGCCACTGCCACCATATCATTAAAGGCAGTAGCATACACGGCATCCGGCTCTGAAACAATACTCAGGTTTTCTTCTTCCAGGTAATCCTTATATTGCTTATATACTTTTCCGGCCGGTTTATCATTTGCTTTTATGGCCTTTTTCATGTCACAAATATAGACATTTTTCCATAAAATAAAGAATTTTGTCCCATTTTAACCATAAATTGTATAGCGGAAGCAAATTAGTCTGTGAAATCTGTGCCCTGTTCTACTCTATTGTTACCTTCCGTAGTTCCAGCAGGTTAAGGCTGTTGGGCGCAAAGCCTTTAATATTGGTTTGTACCAAATGTATTGCCATGTCGTACCATAAAGGCACCACGGGTGCATCATTCACTACCAATTGATCCATTTGCCGGTAAAGCTTGTAGCGTAGGGAATCGTTTGTTTCTGCATTGGCTTTTTCGTACAAAGCATCATACTGCTCATTGCAATAGCGGGTGTAATTGGGCGGTGCAGGATTCTTACTATAAAAAACACTTAAATAATTTTCAGCATCAGGATAGTCAGCAATCCAGCTTCCCCTGAAAAACAAAGCCTGCGATTTGGAAGTTTGCTCCAGCAATAAGCTTTTTTGTAATGCTTCCACCTGTATTTTTATGCCCGCCTGCTGCAGTTCGTTGGCAATATAAGTAGCAAGGTCAGCGTAAACAGGAATGGTGAGCAACCTGATCACAGGCAGGTTACTGCCATTGGGGAAACCGGCTGCTGCCAGCAATTGCCTTGCTTTTGCCGGGTTGTAATAATACCCTTTTACTTCATTAGTATCAAAGGATGGCAGGCCTTCGGGTACAAAGCCGCTCTCGGCAGCAGTACCGATAGAATTACGCAGGTACAGCATCATTTTCCTCCTGTCAAAGCCATAATTAATGGCCTGCCGTATTTTTTGCAAACGCAAAGGTGATTGTTTTACCAGCACATTATTTGTATCCACCAAAATGCCGAAGTACTCAATGTTGAGATAAGGGTGTTTTTGCAAAAAAATTTTCCCTTCCCATTCTTTTTTCAGGTTACCTGTTTTGGTCAGTATTTCATCTTTAAAAGAGGATTCTATATCATTGATAAAATCCAGCCGGTGCTGCTGGAACTCCAAAAACTCCGTAGCCTTGCTGTCAAAAAAAGAAACCTTGATACCATCCAGATAAGGAAGGGAATTGCCGCTGCTGTCTTTTTCAAAATACTGTTCATTCTTTTTCAATACCAGCGCCTGCCCCTCTTCCCATGCCACAAAGGCAAATGGTCCCGTACCTACAGGATGGCTGCGGAAATTGATGCCATATTTTTCCACCGCTTCTTCAGGTACAATAGAACAATACTGCATACTTAAAATACCCAGTATCGGATGAAAAGGCTTTTGCAGTTTAAGTTGAAAAGTGGAATCATCGATAGCAGTAAACGGCTGTAAAGTATCCACCCTGCTGTTAAAAATCCAGGCGCCGGGGCTGGCAGTACTTTTATCAATAATACGGTTGAAACTATAAACCACATCAGCAGCGGTTAATTTTCTTCCTTTACCGTTTGCAAACGCATTATCATCATGAAAATACACATCAGTACGCAAGTGAAAAATAAAGGAAAGATTATCCGGGCTAATATCCCAGCTTTTGGCAAGCGATGGCTTCAGTTGCATATCGCCTCCTACTTCCACCAGTGTATTATATAACTGGTGTACTGCCCACATTATACTCTGGTTTTTTGCAAAAGCAGGATCCAGCGAAGCAATTCCTGTTGGTTCGTTGTAATGAAATATTTTTTTATCAGGATGCTTATGTGACTGGCATGCAACAAACCCGATAATCAATAACCCGGTAATCAATATTCTAAGTGAGGAACGGCCCATACATTAGACAAAAGAAACCTAAATTAGCAAATTAAAATATCATCAATGAAAAGAGGTTTCAAAATATTCTTGTTTGCTATATTGTCAATATTCAATAGCCAATGGTTAATGGCGCAAACCTTTCCCCATACTGGAATTTTTACCCATGCTGACACATTACGTGGCAGCGATGGTGCCGGCAGAAACTGGTGGGACGCTACCAAATACGATCTGCATGTGAAGTTTAATCTGGACGACAGCACCATTAGCGGATGGAATAATATTCATTTTAAAACATTTAAACCAGGAACAAGCATACAAATAGATTTGCAGTACCCGTTGATATTAGATAGTATCAAACTATCTTATTCAATAACTAAAACTACCGGGCGTAGTGAATGGATAAACGATTTCAAAAAAGACGGGAACGCCTATTTTCTCCCGGTAAGCTTTGATAAATCCACAAATGGCACGCTGGCTATTTATTACCACGGCAAACCGCCCATTGCCCGCCGCCCCCCATGGGATGGTGGCCTTGTCTGGGCGAGAGACAGCAGCCATAATCCCTGGATCAGCATCGCCTGCCAGGGTTTGGGTGCCAGTGTGTGGTATCCCTGCAAAGACATTCAAAGCGATGAACCCGACAGTGCCGAAATGCACATAACCGTTCCCGATAGTTTGATGTGCATTGGCAATGGCCGCTTCAGGGGCAAAACAAATAACAATGACGGCACTGCCACTTATGACTGGGCCGTTACCACACCTATTAATAACTACACCATTATTCCTTACATCGGCAAATACTCACATTTCAGCGAAACATACAAGGGTGAAAAGGGCAACCTTACTATGGATTACTGGGTGCTGGATTCTAATTTGACCAAAGCCAAAGAGCATTTTAAAGATGCCCCAAAAATGATGAAAGCATTTGAATACTGGTTTGGCCCTTATCCTTTTTATAAAGATGGATATAAGCTGGTAGATGCTCCTTATCTCGGCATGGAACACCAGAGTGCTACCGCTTATGGCAATAAATATTTAATGGGTTATCTCGGCAGGGATTTAAGCGGCAGCGGCTGGGGATTAAAATGGGATTATATCATTGTGCATGAAAGCGGGCATGAATGGTTTGCCAATAATATCACTACCAAAGACATTGCCGATATGTGGGTGCACGAGGGTTTTACCAATTACAGTGAAGTGCTGTTTACAGAATATTATTATGGCAAGCAGGCGGCAACTGATTATGTAGTTGGCCTCAGGAAAAAAATCGGCAATAAAAAACCAATCATCGGCCCTTATGGCGTAAACCAGGAAGGCAGCGGGGATATGTACGCCAAAGGGGCTAATATCCTTCATACGGTGAGGCAGATCATTAACAACGATGCTTTGTTCCGCAAAATACTGAGGGGGCTGAACAGTACTTTTTATCACCAGACCGTAACGACAAAGCAGGTGGAAGACTACATCAGCAAACAAAGCAGGATCAATTTCAAAAAAATATTTGACCAGTACCTGAGAAATGCTGACATACCCGTGCTGGAATATAAGATTGACGGCGGCCGGCTCCAATACCGCTATACCAATTGCATTGAAGGCTTTACCATGCCGTTAAAAATAAACTTTAAAGGCACCCGCTGGATAAAACCGGCTACTGCATGGAAAACACTAAACCTTTACCCGGAAGGCATTACTGATTTTTCTGTTGATCCAAATTTTTACATCAATACAAAAAAGACAGAGTAATTTAGCGCCAAACCACAGCATGAGCCAAATAAGAAGGCAAAGTATTATTTCATCCATGATGGTGTACCTGGGCTTTGCCCTCGGCTTTTTAAACACTTATCTTTTTACAAGGGAAGGCGGGTTTACCAAAGAGCAATATGGCCTTACCGGGATTTTTATTGCCATTGCCACACTGATGTTTTCTTTTGCCAACCTGGCCATGCCTGCTTATATTTATAAATTTTATCCTTACTACAAGGACAATCTTGATAAAAGGAAAAACGATATTCTTTCGTGGGCATTGCTGGTGTCGTTAATTGGCTTTTGCCTGGTATGCCTGACAGGTTACTATTTCCGTGACCTGGTAATAAGAAAGTTTGGCAATTCACCGGAGCTGATACAATATTACTATTGGATATTTCCTTTTGGCCTTGGGCTTACCTTATTTGGTATTTTGGAGAGCTATGCCTGGCAATTGAAAAAAGCTGTGCTCACCAATTTTTTGCGGGAAGTGCAGTTCCGCCTCTTCACTACCATTTTGATTGTACTGACCTTTGCCGGCCTGCTCAGCAATTTTGATGTATTTATTAAAATTTATTCTTTCACTTACCTCGGCATTGCATTCATGCTGCTTTTTTATTTACTGGCAAAAGGCTATATACACCTCACCTTTAAAGTAAGCATTGTTACAAAAAAGTTTTTCAAAAAAATAATTACCCTTGTAAGTTTTGTGTACGGAGGTTCTTTGGTATACACCATCTCGCTGGTATTTGATTCGCTGGTAATAGCCTCTGTGCTGGAAGATGGGCTTGCAGCGGTGGCAGTGTATTCACTGGCGCAAAATATAGGAAGCCTTATACAGGCCCCCCAGAGAGGTATCATTTCATCCTCTATTGCGGCTTTGGCCCAGGCATGGAAAGACAAAGACATGCCAAGGATACAGCGTATCTATAAACAGTCTTCCATCAATCAACTGTTGTTTTCTGTCGCCATGTTCGCATTGATATGGCTCAATTTTACCGATGGGGTATTCACCTTTCACATGCAGAAAGGGTACCTCGATGCACGGTGGATATTTTTCTTTATTGGCCTGTACCGGATCGTAGATATGGGCACCGGCGTAAGCAGCCAGATTATCGGCACTTCCACCAAATGGAGGTTTGAATTTTTTACCGGCATCATTTTATTGCTGCTTACCCTGCCGCTCAATTACCTGTTTACAAAATATTATTTTGGCATACAGGGCCCTGCTATTGCAAATCTTATATCTTTTACTGTTTACAACGGTATCCGTTACTGGTTTTTAAAATACAAGTTTGGGCTGCAGCCGTTTACCCAAAAAACCGTGCTGACAATTATTGCAGGGATTGTTTGCTTCTTTATTTGCTATTGGCTGTTTCATAAATACATGGGATTTTCGTGGATCATAATAAGAAGCTGCGTTTTCCTGTTGCTATATGGTGCAGCCACCATAATATTGAATTTATCTGCAGATGTAAAGCCTGTTTGGAGCACTGTTTTAAAACGTACAGGCATAAAAAAAGGAGAGTAAGCTCTCCGTTATATTCATCATTTGCCGGCCGCTATCATTTTTTCACCCTTCCCCCGCCCAACAGGCGCTTGCTGTAATAATCTTCCTCAAGGCTGCTGATGGTAACACCACCGCTGGCGCTGCTGTGTACAAAATAATTATTGCCAAGATAAACGCCCACATGGCTTATACCACCCGTAGTATTAAAAAATACAAGGTCACCTTCCTGCAGATCTTCATCGGCCACCATATCACATACCTGGAATTGTTCTTTTGCAGTGCGTGGCAAAGTAATATTATAAATAGCTTCCATCAGCCTGCCGGTGAAGGCGCTGCAGTCAATCCCTTTTTTATCCGCTCCGCCATAACGGTAACGTGTACCCCACCAGTCATCAATAAAATTGTACAGGGAAAAATTGGTAATTGATTCCACTTCCCTGTCTGTAAGCAGGGCGTATTTAAACTGCAGCCGGCTGCATTTTTCTATTGCAGCGCTGCCGGTATATTTCGCAGGAAAAGAGGGTGCAGCCGCAGTTTCTTTAACTGCCGGCTCTTTGCTGTATGAGCCAGCTTCTCCCATTGCGGTACCGGGAGTAAATTCAATATTGTTGATAAACCTGATTGATTGGGCTGATTTGGATCCTGCATTCAGCCTTTCGGGGTTCACACTTGTCTGGGCATTGGCCCCCGTGGATGTTCCTGTAAAAATGCCGGTGGCAACAGCAACAACAAATAAGTTTTTCATACGTAAAAGTTGCGTTTACACGTATGTACGACTTAATCTTGTGTTATTGTCTCATCTGATGTTTCTTATAGTAACCCTTTAGCTACGTTCTTCCGGTAGTCCTGTCCTACAAACAATTAAAAAATAGATTTCTTCGGCCGCTGCAAAGATAAAACGTAAATGTTGACTGTGCAAGTATATTGGCAGTTAAATTGCTGCAAACGAAATTATAACGCAGGTTTTACAATGTGAATAATTAATCTTCAAAAACCTTGCATCAATCGTAAATTTGAGGCCATAGTTTATAGTTACCGCAGAACAGGATATGAAATTTTCTCACCTCCACGTACATACGCAGTTTTCTTTATTGGATGGCGCTGCTTCCATTAAAAACCTTTATAAAAAAGCCATTGATGACGGCATGCCTGCACTGGCCATCAGCGACCATGGCAATATGTTCGGCGCTTTTGAATTTGTAAAAGAAGCATATAACCATAAAAATGCTGATGGTACGTTAAAAGTGAAACCGGTTGTGGGCTGCGAATTTTATATTACCAAAGACCGTCACCGGAAAACATTTAACAAAGACGAAAAAGACCCACGCCATCACCAGATATTATTAGCTAAAAATGAAACAGGGTATAAAAACCTGGTAAAGCTTACATCGCTTGGTTTTATAGAAGGCATGTACAGCAAATATCCCCGTATTGACAAAGAATTGATCCATAAATACCATGAAGGGCTGATTGCCACCACCTGCTGCCTTGGCGCACTGGTGCCGCAAACCATTTTAAAGCACGGTGAAGCAGAAGGCGAAAATGAATTTAAATGGTGGCTCAATATTTTTCAGCAGGATTATTATGTAGAGCTGCAGCGGCATGGCATACCCGAACAGGATAAAGTGAATGAAGTATTGCTGAAGTTTGCAAAAAAGTATAATGTAAAAGTAATAGCCAGCAACGACAGCCATTACGTGGATCAAAAAGATTTTAATGCCCACGACATTTTGCTTTGCATCAATACAGGCGAAAAACAGGCCACTCCTGCCCTGCGTGAATTTACCGATGATGATGTGCTGATAAAAAACAAACGTTTTGCATTTCCCAACGACCAGTTTTACCTGAAGAAAACGGAAGAAATGTCAAAAGTGTTTGAAGACCTGCCCGCCGCCATTGACAATACCAATGAAATTGTTGACAAAGTAGAGTTGCTGGACTTGAAACGGGACATTTTATTACCCCACTTCGTGGTGCCTGCCAATTTTGAGTCGCAGGATGATTACCTGGAGCATATTACATGGAGCGGCGCTAAAGAACGGTATAAAATATTAACACCGGAAACAGAAGAAAGAATAAAATTCGAGCTGGGTGTGATACGCAGCATGGGCTTTGCCGGTTACTTTTTAATTGTAAGTGATTTCATCCGGGCTGGCCGTGAAATGGGTGTGTTTGTAGGCCCGGGCCGTGGCTCTGCCGCCGGCAGCGTGGTGGCATACTGTATCGGCATCACCAATATTGATCCCATCAAATACAATCTGCTGTTCGAAAGGTTTTTAAACCCTGAACGTAAATCAATGCCTGATATTGATACCGACTTTGACGATGACGGCAGGCAAAAAGTAATTGACTATGTAGTGCAGAAATACGGCAAGAACCAGGTGGCGCAAATCATTACTTATGGTACGATGGCTGCCAAGTCAAGTATTGCCGATGTGGCAAGGGTAATGGATTTGCCGTTGCCGGAAAGCAGGGCGTTGTCAAAATTAATTCCTGAAAGGCCGGGCATCAGCTTGAAAAGATTATTGCAGGCGCCGCTTACCCACAAAGAAGCAAAAGAAGGCGAAAAAGCGCTGGAAGATAAAGAACAATTGGTGTCTGATGAAATAGAAAGTGTAAAAAAGCTGAGGGAAATTTATAACAGCAACCATCTCACCGGCACTATTTTGCATGAAGCGGAAATACTGGAAGGTTCTGTACGCAACACAGGCATACATGCAGCAGGTATCATCATTGCACCAAAAGATCTGACGGAGCTGATCCCTGTTGCCACTTCAAAAGAAAGCGAACTGTGGCTTACACAGATTGAAGGCAGCGTAATTGAAGAAGCCGGTGTAATCAAAATGGACTTTCTCGGGCTGAAGACACTGAGTATTTTAAAAACGGCCCTTGGCCTCATTAAACAAAACCATGGAATTGACATTGCCATTGATGACATTCCGCTGGACGATGAAAAAACGTATCAATTGTACCAGCACGGCGATACCAATGCCACGTTCCAGTTTGAAAGCCCCGGTATGCAAAAGTACCTGAGGGAATTAAAGCCGGATAAGTTTGACGACTTAATTGCCATGAATGCATTGTACCGCCCCGGTCCTATTGCATATATTCCCAAATTCATTGACCGGAAACACGGCAGGGAGGCAGTGGAATATGATCTGCCTGATATGGAAGAATACCTGAAAGACACTTACGGCATCACCGTGTACCAGGAACAGGTGATGTTGCTTTCCCAAAAACTGGCAGGCTTCAGCAAAGGTGATGCAGACGTATTGCGTAAGGCAATGGGTAAAAAACAAAAGGCCGTGCTGGATAAAATGAAAGTGAAGTTTATAGAAGGCGCTACCGGCAAGGGGCATCCTGAAAATAAACTTGAAAAGATATGGACAGACTGGGAGGCTTTTGCACAATATGCTTTCAATAAATCACACTCCACCTGCTATGCATTTGTTGCGTATCAAACAGCTTATTTAAAAGCACACTACCCCAGCGAATATATGGCTGCCGTGCTGAACCACGCAGGCAGCATAGATAAGATTACTTTCTTTATGGAAGAGTGCAGGCGCATGGGCATAAAAGTGCTGGGGCCGGATATCAATGAATCGCAAAAAGGCTTTGCCGTAAACAGCAAGGGCGAAATACGTTTTGGCTTCAGCGGCTTAAAAGGCGCAGGCGAAAATGCCATCGAAAATATTATTGAGGAAAGGGATAAGCATGGCGCTTACCAATCCATTTTTGATTTGATAAAAAGGGTGAACCAGCGCAGTGTGAACAAACGCTCGCTGGAAAGCCTTATTTATGCCGGTGCTTTTGATTGCTTTAAAGACGTAACAAGGGCGCAATATTTTTACCAGGCTCCCGGCGATATGCCTGCGCTGGAAAAGATTATCAAATTCGGCAACGTATACCAGGCGCAAACAGCCAGCACCACCAACACATTATTCGGCGATTTGCAGATGCCGGATATTGTTCCGCCTAAACTATCGCCCTGTGAACCCTGGCCGCTTGTGCAGCAGCTGGATTTTGAAAAAGAAGTAACGGGCATGTACATGAGCGGCCACCCGCTTGATAATTTTAAATTTGAAATGCAGCACTATAACATTACACCGCTGGCAGAGTTTAATGAATTTAAAGAAGCTGTAAACACCAATACACTGCCTAACCCGGCCAGGAGCTTCAGGGTGGCAGGGCTGGTAATTGACGGGCAGCACCGGCTTACCAAAACAGGCAAAAACTTTGGCGTGCTTACCATTGAGGACTACACCGGCAAGTCAGAATTTATGCTGTGGAGCGAAGATTATGTGAAATATAATAATTACCTGGACAAAGGAATGATCGTATTGGTGGAAGGCGCTTTCAGGACAAGGTACAACAGCGACCAGTACGAATTCAGGTTGTCCAAAATACATTTGCTGGATACAGTGAAAACCATGCTGACCCGGCAGGTAGTGATCAACGTGGACCCCAAATACATCAGCAAAAACTTTGTGGATTTTATTGATGCCAATCTTAAAGCATATCCCGGTAGTGCCCAGTTAAAATTAAACATTAACGACAGCCGGCACAATTATAAAGTAGGTATGTACACGCTTGGCAAAGGCTTTACCATGAATGATGAAATGGCTGTGTTTTTAAATGAAAATCCGGATATGGAAGTGGATGTGGTAACCAATTAAGATATCCTCTTATAAAGCATTGTATTGTCAAAACCAATTCTCCTGGAGGCTGCACATTATTCCAGTGCTTTCTGTAAAGAACAACAGCAATTGCAGTAAAAAATCATCTTTTTCAGGGAGAACAACACTTATTGGCAGCCTGTACATTTATAACATATTTAAATGTACTCACCATGAAGCAAAGATTGTTTACCATCATTATGTGCCTTATATGCAGTTCTCCTTTATTGGCACAAAACGTAGGCATTGGCACCAGCACGCCCAACGCCAGCGCACAGCTTGATATCAGCAGCACCAGCAAAGGCATGCTGGTACCCCGCATGACAAGTGCACAGCGCACAATCATTGCATCACCGGCAAAAGGGTTGTTGGTATTTGATACCGATAACAACAGCTTTTGGTTTTACAACGGCACTGCATGGAACAATCTTTCCGGCAGCGGCAGCAGTGAGTTTATAAGCCAAAGCGGCACAGTGCATAACACTACCAACTCCGCAGCAGACAATTTTGTATTTGGCAGCCCTGCATTAAATGATACCACCGGCACTGCCGATAACAACCGCTTTTTCTTCAATAAAGCCAAAGCCGCCTTCAGGGCCGGGCACATGACAAGCACTAACTGGAACAATGACAGCACTGGTAATTATTCTTTTGCCTCCGGCACCGAAACCAAAGCCAAAGGTGAATTTTCAACTGCCATGGGAGAAGGCAGCAATGCTTCGGGGCACTCTTCCACAGCACTGGGTGCCATCACTACAGCTTCCGGCTGGGTATCCACCGCATTGGGTGGCGAAACAAAAGCCCCCGGCTCATATTCCACTGCATCAGGCTACCGCAGCAATGCATCCGGGGATTATTCCACTGCAATAGGTAATACCACTACCGCCTCAGGCAATACCGCTACAGCAATAGGCTCTTCCACTACTGCTTCAGGTGGCAGCGCTGCCGCAATGGGTAGCCTTACCACTGCGTCAGGCAATTCATCCCTGGCAACAGGCGTATTCAGTACAGCATCGGGCAATGCATCTACGGCAATGGGCATTGCAAGCTCTGCTTCAGGCGATTACTCCATTGCAATAGGCGCCGGCATTACTGCCCCTTCTTATTCCGAAACTACAGTAGGTTCCTATAATACCAACTATACTACTGGCGCAAGCGGCGCTACGCAATGGAACAATACTGACCGCCTTTTTACTATCGGAAACGGCACAGCTGATGATGCAAGAAAAAATGCATTGACCATTCTTAAAAACGGCAATACAGGTATTGGTACAGATAACCCCACGTCAAAACTGGATGTGAACGGGCAGGTAATCATTGAGCAAAAAAATTTTGGCGGATACGGCGGCCTGCTTATCAAAGGCAACGTGCCGGGCAGCAATTATCCAAATATTGGTTTTAGTGTTAAAAATAGTTCCAATGCAGATGTGATAGCAGCGTCAGTTACCGGGGAGTTGATGGCCAATGCCACCGGGGCCGAAGCAATTGACCTGGTACTTGCAACATCACAAACAGGGCAAAGCGGTTTATCAGAAAAATTAAGAGTGAAAGCCAACGGCGCATTGGCAGTAAGCGGCAACACGGGCAGCGCCGGACAGGTACTTACCAGCAATGGAAATGGCAGCGCCCCTTCATGGAAACCGAATAATAAACCTTATGCAATAGCTTTTGCCCCCTCCAACGGAGGTTCGCTTCATCTATCAGGCAGCAGCCTTAGCGGCCCAATATCCGGTTTAGACGGAAGCCAATTTACCCTGGCGCAGCAAGCCACTGTGATATTCACCACTTGCCTTAATATATACACACTCGGTTTAGGCGCCCCCAATTCCACTACAACTATCAGTATTAAAAATAGCTCTAACGCCATCGTTGGAGAATGTACAATACTTTTTAAACCCCAGGGCGACATGGATGCATACACTGTTACATCGCAGGGGATCGCCACGGGCCTTGCCCCAGGCACTTATACTATCAGCGTTAGCGCACAACGGGAGAATACACTTGATGGCGAATTGTTGATCGCAGGACTTGCCGGGGGAAAAAACAGGATAGTACTTCAAATACTTCCTGAATAGCCGTTAATTTAAAATTACAGCTTACTCCACATTTACCTGTATAGTATTTTTTGGGGTATGCTGCCCCGTTATTTCCACCCGGTAGCTTCCTTTTGCAAGATGTTTACCAATGTTTAAAGCCTCTACCGTAGAGCCGGCAGCATGTTTAATGATAGTGCTGGATATTATTTTTCCGCCGTTGTCAAATAATGAGATTTTATACATCCCGGCGGACATGGTTTTCATGTACAGCTTAATAATATTACCCTTTACCGGGTTGGGAAATGCATACACCATGTTTCCTGGAACAGGCATTATATCAGGCTCTTTTATAAACGGCATCTTTTGTTTGAACACTACCCTGAAGCGGTTCCCGGCAGAAGCACTGTCATCCGTAACCGTAAAAGCAATGAATGTGGTATCGCTGCTGCTCAGCACAGTTTTGGTACCGGTATAATTATCTTCTGCTATAGCGGTCACATTATTATCCAGGCCATTTACAATAAAGCCGAGCTGGTAAGCTGCTTTATTTAGCCGTGCAAGGTTATAAAAAACAGTATCGCCTCCGGCAAATGTTTTACGCAATTCAACAGATAGTTTTTTCTGTTCCCTTACAATGCTGATCTTTTCAACGCTGGAAAAAGAAACCAGCTTGGGCGCATCCTTCTCATTCACTGCATTTTCAAATTCACTGCTGCCGATGTTGATAACCCCGTCTACCGCTTTATTGTCCGAATAGAGATTGCAGGTAAAGAATTGCCTGGCAGATGCAGCAGGGCGGCTGGCAATGCCTGTTGCGCTGCTGGCAGCAATTTTGCAGCCTTCCTTAAAAATAAAATTATCACCTGTGGATGGCACCATTACGGCCATACCGGATTCAATCGTCCCGGTAAAGGTGTTATTGGTGGGATAACCGCTGCCGTTAGCCGTTACAGAATATACCCCGCCGCCAAGGCTGGTGCAGGTGATCCATCCGCCAACATTATTATTACCGGGCAGTTTGGGGTCCCATATATAAAATGATTTGCCCGCTGTGGTGCCGGGATTTACGCCATTATAGCTTACATTATTAAAAGTAACAGCCGATGCGTAAGGGTTACCTATCAACTGGTAGCCCGAAGCATTCAAAGAAGTAACAACATCGCCGATATGTATTTCTCCTTTTGCTCTTAAGGTGGTAGGAGCGCCGGGTACAAATTGCGTGCTCACAACAATACTCCTGTCACCCCTTACAAACAACATAAAGCCAGGCTGGTCAGTTACTTTCACTGTATTGGTGGAAAGCGGAGCTTCCCACACTCCTGCATTATAGCTGTATAGGGAAGGATTGTTGGTAGAGCCCTGGTCATAACCGTCAGCAGCGACAGTATTCCTTGTAATGGCAGTACCAAAGCCAGGGTTGGTATTGCTTGGATTCAGCCTGTCTGCAGACGACTGCCCTTCCTGCCACGAAGCATTGATGGTAGGTGTATTATTTGTTGTGATCGGAGCAGTCAATAACCTCCATCGTCTTGCCGCAGCCGTATTGTCAATAGGCAGGTAACGCTGTATAACAAACTTGCCGGCAGGATACGCTACGGAAATATTTGCAGGATCAATCGTCTCCCCTATCCTTGCTGTGATACTGTTGTTGGAAACAATTGTCACGTCACTGTTCAATGTAACCGCTCCCCTCTGCAGGAACAATTCTTTGGTAATAGTAACAGCCGAATCAACCGTTACAGCCGAGCCGCTTGTTTTTTTGTTAATCGTCACCCGGCTGAATGACTGGCCCCCGTCCGCCCTGATGGATGCCGCGTTGGTGCTGTCAAAAGTTACCATACGGTCATTTTGCACAAATGTGCCTGTGCGCTTCCATGAGCCGCCCACATACAGATCGCCGCCGGTATTTGTTGACAGGGTAAGCGTGCCGTCAATTACAAGACTGTCGCCTACGCTGATGGGATATGCCATTGCGCCTGTGATCACCGATGAACCTGCTTCTATCCTCATCTTTCCTGAACAGCCTAACGGGAATGTGGCAGGATGTGCAACGGAATTCAAATCAACAGGCGTATTGTTTTGTATAATAACATTAGCAGGATATCCCGTCCCGTTAGTTCCAAAAGTATTGGTATTCCATTCCATGTTCCTGTCATATCCCGCCGAACCATTGTTATAAATGAGCGTGGAAGCTGTGCCGTAATTAGGTGAATTGTTAATTACATAACCATTTTGATCAATCCTGAAAATTGAATTTACAGTAGTGATAGCACCTGCACCAAAATCAACGCCTACAGTAGTGCTTGCTGTTACATTGTTATCAAATAATAATTTGCCGCCCGCTTGCGGAATCACGTTAAATTTAGCAACGCCGGGAAGCAGGTTGCTTCCTGTGATTTTAAATTCTCCTGTGCCGGTACTGGTAAATATTTTGTGGGCAGTATTGGCAACCAGCACATTCATTGAATTTTGGTTATCACCCTGTATAGTAAATGTTCCGTCATTCATATCAAAATCGCCGTGCAGCAATTGCAATACACGGAGGCTAAGATCATTATTTATTGCAGAAATGATTTGCCCGTTTGTGCTTAAAGTCATTTTTACATTTCCTGATGCCTTATCAATTATCAGGTAATCAAAATAAACAGTTCCTCCTCCGGTTTTTGTAACCAATTGGTCTCCTGAAGAGCCAATAAAAAAAACTGCCCGGCCATTGTTATTTACTATGCCGGCAGCAGAAAAAGTATAGTTGCCGCCTATTTTAATATCCCCACCCGAAGCACCGCTTAGTTTTAAAGTACCATTTACATTCACATCCTTCAACACAGTCACTTCTTTCGTCATCTGTTCTCCCGCTTCATTCATGCTGAAAGTGCTGCCTGCATCAATAGTGAGGGAACCTGCACATTGCCTTGCCGTACCTGCGCCGCTCCATGCACCTAAATTGAGGGTTGTATTACTGCTTAACTGTACATTATAAGGATATCCTTTTCCGGACACAGCGCTCCATTCAAGGTTACGGCCATAAAAACCACCGGTGTTATATCTTAAAACAGAACCTGATGAATAGTAAGGTGCGTTGTTAGTAATATAACCGCCGGCGTTAAGGGCAAGCACTGAGCCGTTTTGAATATAGCTGCTTTGCCCAAAATCAACAGCCTTGTTTACATTGACGTTAGGAAGTTGTAATGCGTTCGGTGTATTGCTTGTAACTGTAAAATTATCAGCCAGGTTGATAGTGCCTGCAGCCGCAAAAGAAGCCGTAGCAGACTGCGATGCCATGCTGGTACCGGCCGGCATATTGATCACGCTGGCAGCGGTCATACTTACGGTGCCCTTTACACGAAGAAACCCTGGAGAAGAGATAGTGATATTATCATTACCCATTGCCAGTGTACCGCCCACTTCTATACTTGCCAAATTGAGTGTACTGGGAGAATTAAGTGTAAGCACATCTGTTGGCTGGATATAAATCGCTTCTGTACCGTTATTGGCAGTGGGCATCACGCCACCTAACCATGATGAAGCCAAATTGCAATTGCCACCGCCTGTTCCATTGGTAATAAATATCGTTGCAGGCACTAATTCGTTACCTATAAATTTAGCCGCCCCGTACCCTGCAAAAGTAATCTGGGAAAGCTGTGCTGCTGTTAACCCCGCCCCGCTTACAAATATTCTTTTTCCGCCTGTGTACGACCAGTTGGAAATAGTAACGGCGGCTGCAGCATTCCATGTTTCTGCACTGCTGTTGGCAAAAGCCAGGTCAAAAGTGCTGTTGCTGCTGCCAAGATCTATGCTGCCGTTTGCCTGAAAATTGAGTGTATTCCCATTTAATACGGCACCGGTTCCCACATTGCCAATAGCCAAATTACCGCCGTTAAAAATAATGTTGCTTAATGAAGAAAATGCCGGCGCTGCACCAATGGTAAGCGTACCGGCGTTAAGATTAGTGTTGCCTGCGTAAGTATTGGTGCCGGACAACGTTACATTACCGGTACCTGCTTTGGTAAGGCTGTTGCTGAGATTATTAACGCTGCTGCTGTTTGCCTTTAACCCGTTAGTAATATTGGTACCAATTGTAAATGAATTATTGCTTTGCCCGATAGTAATCGCTCCTGTATTGGTAAGCGAATGCTGGGTATTGCTGGCACCCAGTCCCCAGTAAATGTTGTCATTTGAATCGCCATCCCAGTCATTATCTAAAAACACCGTATAATCCGTAATAGGATTGGTTGTATTTAATGGTATATCGTAAAAATTATTGGTATTGGCGCCGTCTGTCATGCTTATATTCATCCTATCCGGCGCTGTAAGTGTGAGGGTGAAAGTAAAATTTTTATAAGTGCTTTGCAGTCCGCCAAACGCAGCAGCTTGTGTAGCACCGCCGGCATATTTAATATACCAGCTTCCCCATCCGCCGGCATAAGCAGGACCATCAAGGTTAACGGACACAGCATAATTGCTTTCCCTGCTTGCCCACGTGGTAGTAGAAGCCGGTGATGCCAGCAGGGCAAAACCAATTTTTCCATAAGCCCTTGTTGCACTTACTGTGACGGTAAAACGATCTCCCGGCTGCAAAGGCCTGTCACAGATATTGGAGCTGGAAGCATCGGTCCTGAATTTGCGAAACAATACGGTCTGCTGGGGTGTTGCCCCATGGGCCCACATTCCCAGCTGATAACTTCCCTGGTCGAAATAACTGCCATTAGATGTGTAGAAAGTGTAATAGGTATTACTGATTTGCTGCGTATAGGTAACTGTTACCTGCGCCTGCACATGGGTAGTTGAAAGAAAGAAAATGAGGAATGAAAATACTATTGCTGCAATAGCCTTTTTAGACAGCAGGATGCTATTTTTCCGGCAGTGCAGGCAAGCAAAGAGATAATTTATTTTCATTGTGGCGCCAATTAATGTGTATTTTATACACAAATAATTTTATTACTAAAAAAAGCAAGCGTTTAGCGGTTTGTCAACGGTTGCCGGCAGATAAGAAACACTATGGCGTTTTCAAAGGATGGTAACAACAGCGTAAAGATAATGATATATAGCAGAAAAATGAAAAGTTTGTGGAAAAGTATCACTGTACAAAAAACGGCCCGTATTGCAGCGGGCCATTTCAATATAAAATACAATCATTTTTACATCAATGCCTTTTCTTCTTCCCATTTAGTCCTTCCCCAGCCCGGTATCACATGTTTTTCGCTATGGTAAGATGACCGCACCAACGGGCCGCTTTCCACGTAATCAAAACCCATATTATAACCGATCTCCCTCAATTCTTTAAACTCATCAGGGTGCACAAAGCGGTGTACAGGCAAATGTTTTTTAGTGGGCTGCAGGTATTGCCCTAATGTAATCACATCCACATAGCTGTCACGCAGATCCTGCATAGTCTGTACTACTTCTTCCTTGGTTTCACCAAGGCCCAGCATAATGCCGCTTTTAGTTCTCATGCCACCGTTTTTTAAAGTACGCAATGTTTCCATGCTGCGCCAGTATTTGGCCTGTATGCGTACCTGCCTGGTAAGCCTTTCCACTGTTTCAATATTATGGGATACTACTTCCGGTGCTGCATCAATCACACGCTGTATGCAGGCTGCATCCGCCCTGAAATCAGGGATCAGTGTTTCCAAGGTTGTGCCGGGGTTTAAGGCATATACAGCTTTAATGGTATTGTGCCATATAATGCTTCCCTGGTCGGGCAGTTCATCCCTGTCAACAGAAGTAATTACGGCATGCTTTACTTTCATCAGGTGAATGGCTTCTGCCACCCTCTGAGGCTCGTCCCAGTCAACAGGCTGAGGCCTGCCGGTGGCTACGGCGCAAAAGCCGCAGCTTCTTGTACAAATGTTGCCCAGTATCATAAAAGTAGCCGTGCCTTCGCCCCAGCATTCGCCCATATTGGGGCAGTTGCCGCTTTCGCAGATAGTATGCAGCTTATGCTGGTCAACTAAATTTCTTACATGCTTATATTCTTCGCCTATAGGCAGCTTTACCCTCAGCCAGTTGGGCTTCTGCGGCCTTTGCTCCACCACCCCGTCTATTACCGGTAACTCAATCATCAGATCCTTTTATTTTGATGTTAATTGGTTTATTTCCTCCGCCCAAATACCAATGCCACATATACATTCACAAAAAGCTGTTTTTGTTTTTGTTCAATCACCTGCGGCACTTTCTTAAAATAATATTCTGCATTCAATCCCACTTCAAGGGCACTTACAGCTTCATTGTAGCTGCCATAATCAAACCGCAACGCAGCTTTGGCATAAGCACCTGGCGTAAGCTTCATATCACCCCATCCTTTACCAAAGCCTGAAGCAGCAACATTTCTGTTTATCAATTCCGAGGCAGAAATAAAAATAGCGCTGTCGTTGCTGTCGTATTTTATATCCCTTCTGCCGTTGCTGCCCGTGGAATCATTTATCTGAAGATAATAAGGGCGAAGGAAACCAAGCGATAACCCGCCACCGAAATTGCCCATCACCGCCACGCCGCTTTTATTGCTCTTATTGCCAAAAAGTATTTGCTGCTGCACTCCCAGCTTCAGCGGGTAGAAATAATTTATTTTGCCAAAAATAAAAGGCGAAGAAGGGAAGTAGAGATTGGTCTGCTTTTTTTCCTTGGGATTTTTCCTTTCAGAAAAATCAAGCTGGAACAGCAATGCCTTTTTTATGGATTGTGCCACGCCATGCTCGTAAAAAAAGCCATAACCGTCACTGGTAAGTTTGATGCCAAACACATTATGCTTCCGGTAAGCAATCACGCCCTCTTCTTCCTGCTTGATAAGGGCATTGATGCGTTGCCTGCGTTCTTCTTTCCTGTCGTTTTTTGATTTTTGTGCTGCAACGGGCAAAGCAACAGCAGTTACAATACAAAAGAATAGTATTTTGTGCATGATAACTTTTAGCATTCAGTAAATTTATACAAAAATAGTACAATGACAGCTACCATTCTCTATGAAGGAAATTTAAGGTGCCGTGCCACCCATTTGCAAAGCGGTTCCGTAATAGAAACTGATGCTCCCACTGATAACAGGGGAAAAGGGGAAAGGTTTTCCCCTACCGACAGTGTGTGCTTTGCTCTTGGCACCTGCATGGTTACCACCATGGCCATAAAAACAAGCGACATGGGCATAGAACTGAAAGGCACTACCGTGGATGTAAAAAAATATATGTATGCTGACCCCAGGAGGATCGGAAGGATTGATGTGATAATCACTTATCCTGCCGGGCTGGCCCTCACAGAAAAAGACAGGGAATTACTGGAAAGAATTGCGGATAACTGTCCTGTGATGAAGAGCCTGCACCCGGATATTGAAGTAAATACGGAATACAGGTAAGTTATATTAGAGGGAAGCCAGGCTTTAAAAACTGTTTTCGCCTGGTCATTAATTTTTCTTCAAAATATTATTCCCTGCTGCACATTCAAGGCAGCGCTTATGGCTGCAATAATTATTCTTTAACTGAAGCAATGCCTGTGAATCAAAAGCTTTTTTGGCAGAAACCTGCAGGGTTGCAAAATGATGGATAACAGTATTTTTTTCTGCCGGAATCTCTTCCAGCAACTGCAATGCTTTGTCCTTATAAATATTTTCTTTGTGATAATGCCCGTAAGCAAACAATACCGGCGCTATCGTATTGATGATGATATTATGCGCCATTGAAAGCCCCAGCTTTTTCTTTTTAAATGAAGACGGCTCATCAAGTATATAATGGTAATGCCAGTAATCGTTGGCGGTAACGTTCAGCAGTTGCAATATTTCTTTCGCAGTGTTGGCGGCAAGAATTTTAGAAAACAAATGGCTGCTCCGGTGCACCAGCATCGCCAGTTGCGCCAGCCGCACCGTGGGAAAATTGGAGGGCCTCATCCGGAGAAAGTGCAGGGAAATATTTACAGGTCCCAAATGAAATTTTGCTTTCAGGAACCGGTATTCCCTTTGCAGCATGCTGCAATAATCATCAGTAAAATTTCTGTTCAATAAATTGGCCTGCCCCAGCAGCAGCGCTTCTACCTGCTGTATTTGGTTTTTATGTTTGGCAAAAATGCTGACGGGAATAGAACGTGCAATTTTTTCAAAAGCTTCACTGTTTACTTTTATGCCGAAATTTTTTGCCAGCAACCACCACAATGTTTCTTCCCAATGATGGTTGCTTTCTGCAAGCCATTGCAATACCGTTTGCGATTTTTCAGTAAGGCGTTCTACCAGTAAACGTTCTTTCCAGTTGGTCCATACAAATTCATCCACCTGTGCAATGTTTTTTTCACAGGCAATGAAAGAAGGCGCTTCCATCATGGCATTGTATTTTTCCAGCAATAGCTTGGGCACCTTGTCTTTTAATTCCAGCACAGGAAAGGGCAACGGCAGGCCATCATCATTCCACACGATATGCAAAATGATATTTTTATAATTGGCATCGCCGTCATGCCTGTGCTGCTTCCAGTCAGTTGACTGCACATGCAATTCTATATTACCTGCCCATATTGTATTCCCCACTTTTATTTTGGCATCCAAAAAATCAGGTCCCTGGTTGCTGTTGTGTACACCAGGATGGATAATGGTAAGCGGCTCACCTGTTTGTGTAGTGAGGTTATTCCTGTTGAAATACTGAAATTGCCAGATATATTGAAGCAGCTTTTCGTTCATAGGGCCAGGTTAAATTTTACCGAAAGCTACAAAAAATATTATAAAAATTTTAATGCCTGCACCACCCTGCTTACGGGCAGGCCCATTACGTTGTAAAAATCACCGTTCACAGATTTGATGCCCACCACACCTATCCATTCCTGTATGGCATAAGCGCCGGCCTTATCATAAGGCTTGTATTTGTCCACGTAAAATGTTATCTCGTCATCAGCCAGGGGATGAAATTCAACTGCTGTTACATCAGCGAAAGCGATTTCTTTTCCCGATGACAGCAGCACTACGCCGGTAACTACTTTATGTTGTTGCCCGCTCAGCCTTTTTAAAATGGAAATGGCATCTTCCCTGTCTTTTGGTTTTCCTATTATTTCGTTGTTCAATACCACAACGGTATCAGCGGCCAGTATAACCCTGTTGCCGCCGCCCGGCAATGATTCTTTCACAGCAAGCGCCTTATTTCTTGCGATGAATATGGCTGTGTCCTCCACGTTTATACCGGAAGGATATTTTTCATCGGTCTCTTTTACGATCACTTCAAAAGGTACTTCGGCCCATTCCAGCAGCTGCCTGCGGCGGGGAGATTGTGAAGCAAGAACAACATTCATGGATGAGATGATTTTTAATAACGGTTGAATATGATGTTATAATTGATATGATTGCGTTATTAATCAAAATCATTGCTTCATATCAATCATTCATAATCTGTAATCAATAATGCAGCACCAGCATTGATACAATCCCTACCAGCATTATCCATTTTATTTTACTGCTGATGCGGTGGTAATCAGCCGTATTTTGTGCAGCGTAAAATTGTTTCAGGATAATAATCAACGGCACTACCAGTAATACAACACAATACAGGGCGCTCAGCCACCAGCCTGATAAAAGCATATACACGCCAACGATAGTAATAGACCCTGTCAGGACTACCATCCACACGCCTGCAAAAACTTTTGCAGCCGGAATGCCCCACAGCACCGGCATTGTTTTACAATTGTACCTGGCATCGCCTTCCAGGTCTTCAATATCTTTCACCACTTCCCTTATCAATGAAATGATAAATGCAAAGCCGGCGTACAAAGCGGCATATTTAAAAATGCTTTTCATTGCCGCCACTATTTCGTCAGGCTGGCTGAGCGTATTAAGATATGTGGTATTAACAGCAAAATACAATACAATAATAGTCCAGGCTGTAAGCAATGAAATGATCACGTTGCCGCTCAATAATTTTTTCTTGAAAGTAGTGGAATATACCCACAATAAAAGCGCACAGCCGATATTGGCAGGCAATATCACACGGCTGGTTTTGAGGGAAACATAAAAGCTCAGCACAATGCCTGTAACAGTAAGCAGCAGGTGCCAGATGATGGCCCACCGCCTGCTGATGATCTTTTCCACCACCATTTTATCAGGCTTGTTTACTCTGTCAATATTAATATCAAAATAATCATTGATGATATATCCTGCTGCTGCTATCAGCACCGATGCCGCTACCAGCATATAAAAAACAGGGGTCGTAAGCTTTTGTGCAGATAAATAATAACTGGCGGGCAAAGGCAGGATAATGCAATAATAAAACAGGCATTGCGTAAGGGCAATAAATACAAGGTTGGGCCAGCGCACCAACCGTAAAAATGAACCTGCTAATTTCATTTATGTCCGCAATTAAAAACGAAGCCGAAGATAGTTGATATATTTAACGGGACAATTATTCTACAGTTACAAAAAGTAATCTTTAACTATTCATCGGGCCCGTCAAAAAAAAATTCCCGGCTGGCCGGGAATTTTATAAATATTTCAACTGAAAATTATCTTACCAATACCACAGAGCCTTTTGTTTCCACTGCTTTTCCATACCTGTCCACGCCCTTCAATACCCATACGTAGTTGCCGGCGGGCTGCGGCTCACCTTTTAGTGTGCCATCCCAGCCCTGCATGAACCTGTTGGTTTCAAATACTAACTGGCCGTAGCGGTTAAACACCCTGAAGTATTCCGTGCTGGTAATACCCACCGGCACCGGCCTGAAGATATCATTAAAGCCGTCATTGTTGGGAGAGAAAGCATTCGGCACATAATAGGTAGGCCCGATAAATACATTGATCTTGACAGAGCCTGTTTCGGCGCAACCGGCCTGGTTGGTAGCCCTGAAGTACAATACATAATAGTTTGTATCGGGGTGGTAAGTACCAATGCCCGGCACCGGCTGGAATATTGCAGTTGGGTTGCTAATATTCGGATTAGATAAGGTAACCCCTGCCGGTATATTAAACCATTGATAAGTACCGCCCACACCAGCTCCTGTTGCGTTCAACTGGTGCGGCATACTCAGCACAGCATTGGTATCGCCTCCTGCATAAGCATATATTGGAGGCAGCATACTTACCAATACAGAGTCTTCTACAGAGAAATTACATCCGTAGTTATCCGTAACCGTTACCACGTAATATGTTTTCAATTCTTTTGGCCTTGCTGTTATTTCAATAGTATCAGCCCTTCCTTCAATAACGGATGCCGGCGCCCAGGAATAATTCACTGTTCCCGAAAGGTTGCTGGCAGAAGCCTTCAGCACTGTTGTAGTATCAAAACAAATAACGGCTTCAGGGCCTGCTTCCGGCACAGGTTTCCGCAGTACATCAATTTTTACTTTATCGGTAAGCGTACAAATGCCCCACTGTGCAGTCAATTGATAAGTGGTAGGCTCTGTTGGCGAAGCAGAAGGGTTTTTATCGTTCGGCTTATCCAAAGATGTTGTTGGCGTATAGCTGAATACAGATGTTTCTGCATTAGTAACCGGTTTCAGCACAATATTAGCGCCGGAACAAACAGTTGTATCCCGCCCCAGGTCAAGGAACATAGAGAATACAGAATCTACCCTTGCATTTACCATAGCAGGACAACCATTGGCATCTTTTACGGTGACGGTGTAATTACCTTTAAGCGCCTGCAATGTAGGCGAAGCCTGGTAACCACTGGTCCCGGCCGCATCCAAAGTATATTGGTAAGGCGGTGTACCACCGGCAGCGCTTACTGTTATCTGTCCATCGGGATTGCCGGAGCAGGTAGCCTTAACGGTGCTTACAAGTGAATTGGTAAGCGCTTCAGGTTCTGTAATATTAATGGTTGTATCTATCTGGCAACTGTTCGCATCCTTAATATGGAACACATGCGAACCTGCACCTATGCCGGTAATAGTTGGACTGGAACTGAAGCCACCGGCATCACCTGCATATTGGTAAGGCGGCACACCTAAAGTAGCATTTAATACAACAGTACCATCCTGTAAGCCTTTACAAGTTGGATTAGTGATAGTAAATGGCTCAAATTTCACTTTGGGATCATTGCCTACTACAGCAGTTACCATTTTTGTGCACCTGGCACTGTCAGTTACCAGGATATTGTAGCTGCCGGAAAATAAATTGGCAAACTGGTTACCTGCCTGCGCAGGTGGGTTACCTGTTGCTGAAAGATTTTGGTAATTGAATGGCGGAATACCATTTGTGGTATTGATGGTAATGCTGCCATTGGGCACAGAAGCACAGGAAGCGTTACCAATAACCGGCTCCTGTGTAAGAACCCCTGGTCCAACAGGAACGTCTTTCGGGGAGGAAATTAATTTACAACCTATCGCATCCTCTATGGTAATGGCATATGCACCAGTCGGCAGCTTACGGAATACGCTGTCATTTTGGTAAGCAGTATAATAATTATCAAGCTTATACCGGAAAGGACGTTCGCCGGTAGCAGGCACTACTATAATAACACCCGTTGCAGCAGTGGCACAATCTGTTGGCAATATCTTGAATGCGTTTGCCGTAACACCAATGCTGTTATTCACCGTCACCGGCGGCAAATTGAATTTACAGCCTACAGCATCCGAAACAACAATATTATTATAAGTGCCCGATGCCAGGTTCCTGATAGTGTCCAATGGCATTATGCCAGCGCTGTTGTTATTATAATAGAATGGCGCTGTGCCGGCTGTAGGTGTAATGACTATTTTGCCCGTACTTACATCCGAACAGGCTGAATTAACAGAAGTGGCATTGGCCGATACACCGGGATCGTTGTTCAATGCCTGAGGATAAGAATAATTACAGCCCAGGTCATCGCTTACCTCTATTGTATAAGTTGCTCCGCCGGCTAAGTTTGGCAAAGTTGGTGAAGTACCGCTAATCCCCAAAGCAGGAATAGCATAAGTAAACGGTGCCGTCCCTATAAGCGGCTCTTTTACCGTAATGGAGCCATTGGACACGCCTTCGCACGATGCATTCACTACTGTTTGAGTGCTGGTAGTAAACACATCTTTTTCTACCAACTGATCATACGTATAAGAACAACCTAACGCATCCTCTACTTTTATTGTATAAGTCGAATCGCCTCGCAGACCCGTAAATGTATTGGAAGCACCGCCCCCACTTCCTGCAGGGGAAATCGTATAGGTATAGGGCGCTGTACCTGCCAGTGGCACATTCACAGTAATGGAACCATTGGCTGCAGCGCCGCAGGTAGCTTTGGCAGTAGCATTAGTAGTGGTAGTAAAGCCGTTATCGCTTGGGATAGTTTCAGAATAAGGAAACTGGCAACCTGTAGCGTCTTCTATTACTATTGAATAAACCGAGTCACCACGCAGGCCCGTAAATGTATTCGAATTTCCGCCACCACTGGCTGCCGGGGAAATGGTATATGTAAATGGTGATACCCCTGATGATGGCTGTGCTACTGTAATAGAACCATTAGGTGCGCCGGGGCAAGAGGCATTTACAAAACTTTGCGTGGAAGTAGTAAAAGCAGGGTTACTCAATAATTCCACTGGATAAGGAAAAGTACAACCTACCCCATCTTCCACTGTTATTGTATAATTAGTTTCGCCGGCAAGCCCGGTAAAGGTAGGTGACGATCCGCCTCCACTACCCGTTGCAGGGGAAATGGTATATGTAAATGGCGGCGTTGCACCTGCTGATGGCACTTCTACCGTAATAGAACCATTAGCCTTCCCCGGGCAACTGGGCTTTGTAATGCTTTGTGTGGTGGTGGTGAAACCCGTGCCTTCAGGCACATCCACAGGAACAGTAACACTGCACCCGGCAGCATCTTTTACAACAATGCTGTGGGGGCCTGCTGCCACACCACGAAATACACTGTCTGTCTGTTCTCCACCTCCATCAAGATTAAATGTAAAATTGGGAATTCCTGTACTTACATGCACTGCAACAGAACCATTTGAAACACCGGGACAGGAAGTAGCCGTAGGCGCAGCGCTTGCTGTGGGAGGCAGCAACTCATCTATATTCACATTTAATGTATCATAGCATCCTCCGGCAGTATCATGTACTATTACGGTGTAAGGGCCGGCCGGCACGCTAAACACAGGGCTGGTTTGGTAACTGGCACCACCGTCTGCTGAATATTCGTAATCTGTACCCAAAGGAGAAATGATCGTAATAGCTCCGTTATTGCCGCATATTGCAGTAGTGGTGTCAAGTTCAAGCACAGGGGGCTCTCCCTTGATAATATTTACCGTGTCATATCCATATACCTCTGTTACCAAATCTATATTACTCAGGTATGTTGATCTTACAACGTAAGTATTTACACCATAATTTGGAGGGCAAACCCCAGGAAACTTAACGGATAAAACGGCAGGAGTCAAAGTTGCGGTATCACCGGTGGAAACAAGGTTTCCATTCAAATCAAATAATTCCACCCGCTGAAATAATGATATCCCGTTTTTGGGAGTAAAACGCCAGGCCTCATTCATTCCTACACTACCCCATGGAGGGCTTGTTGCGGTTCGGCCGGGAGCCATAATGGCTTTATCCCTGTCCCAATTCTGTAGGCCTACTATAGCAAGCCCATCATTCCAGTCATCGCATATTTGCTGATCAAAAATTATAACATCTATAATACCCGTTGATTCGTTCAGGATGATACGGCTGCTATTTTCTATTAAATCGTTGCAATCAAAAAGAGGGATTTTATGAAAATCAAGAATCCACTTTCGGTAAGGTGCCACTCCCTCTATATGATAAGTAATGGATGCTGATGGTGACGAAGCCAACTGGCGTATATCAATATCATGGAAAGGCCCCATAATAACAGCTCTGTCGTAATTAGATGTCGGCAGGTTTCCATTTATCCTCCAATTTTGATATTGCAGCGCTCTTGAAATATCAAACGAAATAACACCATTGGAACTCACTACCAACTGAGAATAATATTCGCCATAAAACGGGAAATCAAACGCCATCGTAATTGCCTGGGAAAAGCTATCATCTGCAAAAAGGCCAATTACCGGACCTATCTGGTTTGCGTCAGGAATGACAATATTGCATATATCAGTATTTAATGAGTTTACCTCATAATCATCACCAAACGCATGGATATTGGGTACATACCCTTTTAATGTAATGCAGCTTTGAGAACACTTAATAGTTGTATCCTTAGTACAACTAAAAACATACCCCTGCTGGGCCTGTGCAGTAACCGCAATAAAAAGGATGAAAATAAAGAGTAGATGTTTTCTCATTTTTTTATTAAAAAGCGTTGTTTTTACAGTAGCATTAACTTCCGGCAGCAGCAATACGATGACATATACACAAATTATAACACATTTAGCATCAAAGGATAGCGGGATTGGTAGCGGCTTTAAAGTTAAGTATTTTACCGAGAATTCTTAACAATTGTTTAAAGAAATAATAATTTCTCCACAATATGGCAAGCAGTTAGTATTTCTTTTAAATAAAATATACCCTTTATTAAATAACGTCAACAAAAATGATATTTTTTTAAATACAGAAATAAATTAATACTTAAATCAGTATTTTTGCAGCTATGAATGCAAGGGAAAATCCAAGTATCAAAATAGCTATCCTTGATCTTTACGAAGGTTTTACCAACCAGGGCATGCGTTGTATCAGGGAAATCCTGAACCAGTTTGGCGAAATGAGCAACCTCGACATAGAAGTGGATGAATTTGACGTGCGCCTGAAAAACGAAACCCCCAATCTATCTTACGATATTTTTATTTCAAGTGGTGGCCCCGGCAGCCCCCTGGATACCGAAGGCAGCGAATGGGAAAAAGCATATTTCCACTGGCTGAAGCAGGTAGAGCACTGGAACAACAATGAAGCCAACGTGCAGAAAAAACATGTATTCTTCATCTGCCATTCCTTCCAGCTTATCTGCCGCCATTATGAGTTGGCGACGGTTTGTAAACGCAATAGCACTTCATTTGGCGTTTTTCCCATTCATCTTATTACGGCAGGCAAACAGGAAGAGGTGTTCGCCAATATGAAAGACCCCTTTTATGCTGTTGACAGCAGGGATTATCAGGTGATACAGCCCAACCATAATAAAATAAAGAAAATGGGCGCTTCCATACTGGCCATTGAAAAGGAAAGGCCGCATGTGCAGCACCTTGAAAGGGCGGTAATGGCCATGCGGTTTAACGAGTATATGATAGGCACACAATTTCACCCCGAAGCTGATGCTATTGGGATGAGCATGTACCTGCAGACAGAAGAAAAGAAAAAAACTGTAATAGAAAACCATGGCGAGGCCAAATGGGTAAGCATGATAGAGCAACTGAACGATCCCGATAAGATCGTTCATACTTATAACCATATTCTCCCTAATTTTTTAACGGTTGCCGTTGAAAGCATGAAGCCCGTGATAATTTAACCGGAACCAGGCCTGCAAAACTTAATTTCCTATTTTAAATATGATTATTTTTATTCCTGCATTTATATCAACATTACCAACATTATGCAGCAGGAACTAAGAAAGCAATTTAACCAACATTTTACCGAAGAAAGATACGAAGCCTACGTAAACAGGATAGAGCAGCTGCATCCCGGCGCACTGGATTTCAGGAATGCCGAAACACCCATATTCGTACCCGGGGAATTTACCCAAAAAATGCTGGATGCCTGTGAAGACATTATTGATGTGATCACAGCACCGGATTTTAAGTCACTAACGGAAAGGGCTATCCCAAAAAGCACATGGGTACCAAACGAAACAGCACATCCTGAATTTATTGTGTTTGACTTTGGTGTGTGCGAAAAAGAAGACGGCACCCTGGAGCCGCAGCTAATAGAAATGCAGGGCTTCCCTACCCTGTTTGCCTTTCAAATATATCACACAAAATTTACAAGGGAATATGCCAGCGTGCCTGCCGGATATGATGCTTATTTAAGTGGTTATGACGAAACAGCTTATTTACGATCGCTGAAAAAGATCATTGCGGGCAAGGAAGACCCGGAAAATGTAATATTGCTGGAAATATTTCCCGAACAGCAAAAAACAAGGATAGATTTTTATTGCACGGAAACATTGCTCGGCATAAAAACAGTATGCCTCACTAAACTGATTGCAGAAGGCAATAAACTTTTTTATGAGAATAACGGGAAGAAAATACAGGTAAAAAGAATTTACAACCGCCTTATTTTTGACGACCTGCACCAGCAAAAAGATTTGGGTAGTATTATTGATTTTACGCAGCCGTGGGACGTAGACTGGGTATCACACCCCAATTGGTTTTACCGCATCAGCAAGTTTACATTACCATTAATTGATAACGCCCATGTACCAAAAACTTATTATCTTGATCAATTAAAAGAAATACCGGCTGACCTTGAAAATTATGTGCTGAAGCCATTATTTTCTTTTGCCGGTATGGGCGTGGTGATTGATGTAACAAAAGAAGACATTGACAAAGTAAAAGATCCCGAAAACTGGATATTGCAGCGAAAAGTAAAATATGCAGATGTAATCAAAACACCGGATATTCCTGCCAAAGCAGAGATCCGGCTTTTTTATTTTTGGGAACGGGGAACAGCAAGACCGGTGGCGGTGCATAATTTATCAAGATTGAGCAAAGGCAAAATGATCGGTACCCGGTACAATAAAGACAAAAAATGGGTAGGCGGTTCCGTATCTTTTTTTGAAAAATAAAAATCCCTGTATGAAAAAAGGCATTCAACGCTTTGATTTTTTCCTGCTGCAGTTAGAAACACTGATGCAGAAAGCAGATAAGCAAAAGAACCCAGCATTGTTCCTTTACCAGAACGATGCCCGTACCCCGTTGTTTATGCTGGAAGGACTCGCAAAACTGTATGCCGGGGTGCATAATGAAAAAAAGTTCAGCAAGCTGAAGGAACATTTTAAACTGCTGGAAGATGCCATCGGCGCCATTGATTATTATGATGCCATCGTTAAAAACCTGTCTGCCAATAAAAAAATACCAAAGAAGGTACAACAATATCTGCAGGCACAAACAAGGGAAAAAATACAACACCTGAATGAGCTGCTGACTGAAAAAAAATGGGTTGACTATAACAATGAAAGGATTTTAAAAATAAGGGAGAAACTGGTGAAAGCAGACTGGCTGAACGAAGAAAAAGATGTTGCCGCCATTGATAAGTTTTATAAAAAAGCCATTAGCGAAATCATTGAATTTACGCACAGCTCCGCTCATCATTTTGACAATATGGAAGAAGATGTGCATGAGCTGAGAAGAAAATTACGCTGGCTCAGCATTTATCCCCAGGCACTGCAAGGCTGTGTGCAATTGACAGCCGCTAAAGAAAAGCCAAAGCACCTTGCCAAATACCTCAGCAAAGAGATCGTTAACTCCCCTTTCAATAAAATGCCCGATGCCGGTGATGCAAAATATTTTTTCCTGCTGAACAAAAATTATTTTTTTGCTTTAAGCTGGATGATCGATGCATTGGGAAAATTAAAGGATGAAGGGCTTACTATTATTGCCATTAAAGAAGCGCTGCTGCAAACAGAGAAATTGACAGAAGCCAATGCAGAGAAAAAAGCTTATCAGCTATTGGGAAATAAACAAGCAAAATTGCCTGTATTGCTAAAAAAGGCTGCCACTATCAGCAACATTTACTTTAAAGAAAACAATCTTGAATACCTGGTAATAGGCACCGTAAAAAGGAAATGAGTTTGAATATAAAAAGGAATCCCCGGCAAGCCGGGGATTTTTTATGCTCTTTGTTTCACAGAAGATTTTTTCTTTGAACTCTTAAGCGCTGCATCAATGGCCTTGCTTAATTCAGTATAAGTAACC
>JBEHYP010000023.1:0-38371 GCA_048498115.1 Bacteroidota bacterium
GTGGCCGGTAGTTCTTCTCCGGTCCCGCCGAGCGCTTCTAGTTGTATCCCTTTTATTGATAACAGCAGTGGTTACTGCTTCTGCCAGATCACTTTCGCCTGATGAAGCGCCGCCGCTATTAATTAAGCCTGCCCTTCCCATATAGCAATTGGCTACCTGGTAGCGGCAAAGGTCTATCGGGTGATCGGTAGTAAGCTCAGAGTAAATACGGGGATCATTTTTTCCATACGCCGACTCTTTGGTATTGAGCGCAAGATAGCCGCCGTTATTCTCCGGCAGCTTTTGTTTGATGATGTCTGCTTCAATGGTAACGCCCAGGTGGTTGGCCTGCCCTGTAAGATCAGCCGATACATGAAAATCCTTTTCTTTGGTTTTAAACGCAGGATTGCGGAGATAGCACCAAAGGATGGTTGCCATGCCCAGCTCATGCGCCATTTCAAATGCTTTGCTTACTTCCTGTATCTGCCTTGTTGATTCATCGCTGCCAAAATAAATAGTAGCGCCCACGGCAGCTGCACCGAGGTTCCAGCTTGCTTTGATGGAAGCAAACATTATTTGATCAAATTTATTGGGGTAAGTAAGAAATTCGTTGTGGTTGATTTTTACAATGAAGGGAATTTTATGGGCATATTTCCTTGACAGCAACCCCAATCCGCCATAAGTAGTAGCTACTGCATTGCAGCCGCCTTCTATCGCCAGTTGAATGATATTTTCAGGATCAAAATAGATTGGATTCTTTGCAAAAGACGCGCCGGCACTGTGCTCTATACCCTGGTCAACAGGAAGGATAGAAAGATAACCGGTGCCGGACAATCTTCCGTGGCTGTACATATTTTGCAGGTTTCGCAACACAGTCGGGTTCCTGTCACTGTTGATCCAGATGCGGTCAACAAAATCGGGGCCGGGCAGGTGCAGCTGTTCTTTACTGATGGTTTTAGACTGGTGATTCAATAAATATTCCGCCTTATCGCCAAGCAGCTCCTTAATATTTTTTACAGGCATATCAATGATTTTTAAATAAAAAAATTGGGTGTAACAACCGTAATACAAATATAGCTGATGATACTTTTTTATTTCATGAAAATATTCCGGGCGAAAATGAACCATTCATAATACTTTTATGTAAATGTTTCTTTTAATAAAATAACAGGCCATTGAATCCGAAAATAAATGCCATCATCACCGGCACAACCGGTATGGTAGGCGAAGGTGTGCTGCATGAGTGTTTATTGCACGATAACGTGGAATCAGTGCTTGTAATAAACCGGCGGCCCTGCGGTATATCGCATCCCAAATTGAAAGAAATTGTTCACAATGATTTTTTCAACCTTGCGCCTGTTAAAGAACAGTTATCCGGTTATAATGCCTGCTTCTTTTGCCTCGGTGTGTCTTCCCTCGGTATGAAAGAAGCTGAATATTACAGGCTGACTTATACACTCACGATGCATGTGGCAGAAATACTTTCACAACAAAACAGCAATATGACATTCTGTTACATTTCAGGCGCCGGAACAGACAGCAGCGAAAACGGGAAGCTGATGTGGGCAAGGGTAAAAGGTAAAACAGAAAATGATTTGGGAAGGCTTCCCTTTAAAGCTGTGTACAATTTCCGCCCAGGCATTATTGAACCAACAAAAGGGTTAAAGAACACACTGGGCTTTTATAAATATTTGGGATGGCTGATACCCGTTATTAAACTGTTTGCAAAAAACATTGCCTGTTCATTAAAAGAAATCGGCTTAGCCATGATCAATGCAGCAGGCAAAGGCTATGAAAAAAACATTCTTGAAGTAAAAGATATTATTGCAGTGGCAAAAGAATGATTATTCCGCCATCATTTCTTTTATTACCCTCACTATGTCTTCCACATTCGGCTTGCTGAAATAATCACCATCGCTTGCATAGGAAGGGCGGTGCGGCCTGGCTGTAATGGTTCTTGGCGACACATCTAAGTACCGGTACCCCCCCTGCTCTTCCATTACTTTATTGAACATATAGGCTGCAGCGCCACCAGGCACATCTTCATCCACAAATACGATACGGCTTGTTTTCTTAAGAGAGCGTACAATGGAGTAATGAATATCAAAAGGCAATAATGTTTGTACGTCTATCACTTCGCAGCTGATACCCATTTTATCCAGCGCTTCTGCCGCCTCGGCAATTATCCGCAAAGTAGAGCCGTAAGACACAACAGTGATATCATCACCTTCTTTTATTATTTCCGGAATACCTAACGGTACCGTGTATGCCAGTAAGTTGGATGGCAGCTTTTCCTTCAAGCGATAGCCGTTTAAACATTCTATCACTATAGCGGGATCGTTTGCCTGCAACAGGGTGTTGTACATGCCTGCCGCCTGCACCATATTACGCGGCACACATACATACAGGCCGCGGAGTGCATTAATGATCATGCCCATCGGCGAGCCACTGTGCCAGATGCCCTCCAGCCTGTGGCACCTTGTGCGAACGATCAAAGGGCAGCTTTGCCCGCCTGCAGTGCGAAAATGAGTAGTGGCAAGGTCATCACTTAAAGGCTGCAGGCCATATAAGAGGTAATCGAGGTATTGTATTTCTGCTATTGGGCGCAAGCCACGCCATGCAAGACCAATGCCCTGCCCCATAATTGACAGCTCACGGATACCAGTATCCGAAATCCTGTCCTGCCCGTATTTGGCCTGTAAACCGGCAAAGCCCTGGTTTACGTCACCGATATAGCCCACATCTTCACCAAAAGCAACCACTTTATTATTGCTGGCAAATAATTCGTCAAAATATTTATTCAGCACTTCATAACCATTCACTGTTTTGGCATCGTCTTCGTACCACACCTTGATTTCATTTACTTTCAGCGCTGACTTCGGCCCTTCATTATACAGGTACGAATTATACAGTGCCGCATTCTGCCTTACCAGAGAGGAGTAATAATCCTGCAAGGCCGCTGCTGCCGGGTGATTACCGGCAATGCCTGCTGCCGTTGCCAGCGCTTTCATTACTTCACGGCGCAAAGGTTCTTTATTGGCAGCCAGGCCATCAGCAATATTTGTAAGTTCGGCAACCTCTTCTCCCCCGATACCCTGTGCCGATTGTTGTATTAACGGCACGCTTTCTTCTACCTGCTTTTGCACAGGCGCCAAGAATTTTTCCCATGCCCGCTGCTTGCTTTCTTTCACAAACAGCTTGGCATTCATTTCAATATCGTTCAGTTCCTCCTCACCTGCCAAAGCATTTTCCAGCAGCCATTCCCTCATTTGCTTCAGGCAGTCCCATTCCTTTTCCCAGGCAAGCCGCTCAGGTGTTTTATAACGTTCATGGCTACCCGAAGTAGAATGTCCCTGCGGCTGGGTAATTTCTTCAATATGAAATACGGCCGGGGTATGTGTATCCCTTATTTTTTGTATAGCAGGCTCAAATACTTCGCACATGCCGGCATAATCCCAGCCTTTTAGTTTGTAAATATCAAGGCCGTTGCTTCCGTTTGTTTTTTGCAGGCCTTTCAATGCTTCTGAAATAGAACCTTTGGTAGTTTGGTATTGCTTGGGAACAGAAATACCATACCCGTCATCCCACACAAAAATGGCCAGCGGCACCTGCAGCACACCTGCCGCATTCACCACTTCCCAGAAGTGTCCCTCGCTGGTGGAAGCATCGCCAATAGTGCAGAAACAAATTTCGTTTCCATTATCACTAAGATGGCTGTGCTGCTTAAATACTTCCACATTGCGGAATAATTTTGAAGCCAGAGCGAGACCCAATGCACGGGGCATTTGCCCTGCGGTAGGCGCCATGTCGCTGCTGCTGTTTTTTATTTTCGCCAGCGGCAGCCATTCACCGTTCTCATCTACATTCTTCGTGGCAAAGTGTGCATTCATTTGCCTGCCTGCGCTAAAAGGGTCATTATTGATATCAGGATCAGAAAACAATTGAGAAAAGTACTGCTCCGCATTGGCAATGCCTGCTGCCATCATAAAAGTCTGGTCACGGTAATAACCCGACCGTATATCACCGGGACGAAAAAATTTTGCAACCGCTACCTGCGCCACTTCCTTACCATCGCCAAAAATCCCGAACTTTGCCTTGCCCGTTAAAACTTCTTTACGCCCCAGTAAACTTGTTTCCCTGCTTTCGCAGGCAATGCGGTAATCTTTGAGCACTTCATTCCTGAAGTTTTCAAAGCTCAATTGTTCAAGTGTGGCAGCATCGTTAGAGTAGAGTGTTTCCATATAACAAATGTAAAAGATTAGTTAACAATTTGGATGGCTTTTTAGCGTTTTTGTATCTTTGGAATAATAATTGAAACCATGCGGTGCATGAAAAAATTTATTACTGTTTTATCACTTGTTTCAGCAGGTTTTTTTTCAAAAGCACAGGTAGCGCCTGTTGAATTGACAAAACCCGTGCCTGTGGCCGAGGAAGCCCTTGCATTAAAAGAAACAGAATATGATTTTGGTAAAATTCCGCAGGGCAAGCCGGTAACACATGTTTTTGACGTGGAAAATATCGGGAAAGATTCATTAAAGATATCAAATGTGCAGGCAAGCTGCGGCTGCACCACCCCGGAATGGGAAAGGAATAAAGCGCAGGAACCGGGCGGAAAAACCAGGATAATTGTAGGATATAACGCCGCGGCAGAAGGGCCGTTTTCAAAGTATATTACTATTACTTATAATGGCAGCCAGACCAAGCAAATTATTATTAAAGGGGAAGTCTGGAAAACGCCTGTAAGCTCTGCCCCCGAAAATAAAGACCTGCAAAGCCTGAAAGAAGAATAATTTTTTATTTATAAAACAAAACAGAAAAATAACATGAAAAGGATCTTACTCTCTGCTGCAGTTTTTGCTTTAAGCGCTACAGCATTTGCACAATCAAAAGTGGCTGATGTAGCAAAATTTGCATCAGAAACCATTGACTTCGGAAAAATCAAACAGGGTGTACCCCAAAAAGGCACATTTACCGTAACTAACATTGGTAAAACCCCGTTGATCATCGAACAGGCTAACCCTACCTGCGGTTGCACTATCTCTGATTATACAAAAGAACCTATTGCTCCCGGCAAAACCGGCGTTATCAACGCTACTTACAATGCCGCTGCACAAGGCCATTTTGAAAAACATCTTACTGTAAAATTTGCCGGTGTTGACGAAGTGAAATCCATCACTTTTACCGGTGAAGTAGTGCCTGCAGAACAATTTGATAAAGATAAAGCAGCAGCAGCGCCTGCTCCTGCCGCAACAGAAGTAAAAGCTGAACCTGTTGCTGCACCTGTGAAAAAAGCAGAAGCAACACCTGCAAAAAAAGCTACAAAAAAGAAAGCGGCTTAATTAATACGCATTAGAATAACAAAGCCCGGCATTTTAAAATACCGGGCTTTGTTTTAATTATTTTTATTTTTTACACTGCAAAACTTTCTCCGCATCCACAGCTCCTGCTCGCATTGGGATTATTGAAGTAAAACCCCTTGCCATTGAGGCCATCACTAAATTCAAGTTCTGTATTAACGAGGTATAAAAAGCTTTTAAGGTCTGTTACAATTTTCACACCCTTGTCTTCAAAGGACTGGTCCATTGGCTTTTGCTCATTGTCAAAATCCATTTTATAGCTCAGCCCGCTGCAGCCGCCGCCTACCACGCTCACTCTTAAAAAATAAGAAGGATCATTGGCAATACCTGCATCTGTCATCAGGCTGATGACTTTGTCTTTTGCCTTGTCGCTGATATAAATTGCGTTATCTGTTGCTACCATTTTAATGTGCTGGATATGCTAATCCGATAATGTGCTGATTACTCAAATGGTTACTTCGCCAGCTAATTAATGAATTACGCTTTCTTCAAATTTAATTGCTTCCATCCCGTTCTTTACACGGTAGTCGTTGATAGCTGCTTTGATAGCATCTTCTGCCAATACTGAGCAGTGGATTTTCACCGGGGGAAGGTTAAGTTCTTCCACAAAGTCCATATTATCAACCTTCAGCGCTTCGTCAATGCTTTTTCCTTTCAGCCATTCTGTGGCCAAAGAAGAAGAAGCAATGGCAGAGCCGCAACCGAAAGTTTTAAATTTTGCATCAGTGATCATACCGGTTGCATCGTCCACCTGTATCTGCAGGCGCATTACATCGCCGCATTCAGGAGCGCCTACCAGGCCGGTACCCACATTTTTAGCGCCCTTATCCAGCGTACCCACGTTTTTAGGGTTCTGGTAGTGGTCTATTACTTTTTCTGAATATGCCATAAAGTTTATTTTAAATGTTGAATGATAAATGTTGAATGAAATGCCTCATACAAAATTCAGCATTGAGCATTCAGCATAGTTTTTAATGTGCTGCCCACTCAATTGTATTCAAATCTATGCCATCTTTATACATTTCCCAAAGCGGGCTCATTTCCCTTAGTTTTAATACCGTTTCGCTTACCGATTTGATGGTATAATCAATTTGTTCTTCTGTGGTAAAGCGCCCCAGGCCAAAACGCAATGAACTGTGTGCCAAATCATCACCCAGGCCCAATGCTTTTAATACATAAGAAGGTTCCAGGGAAGCAGAAGTGCAGGCAGAACCTGAGCTTAACGCAATGTTTTTATTAAAGCCCATCATCAGCCCTTCGCCTTCCACGTATTTAAATGAAATATTGGCCACATGGGGCAAACGGTGCTCACGGCTGCCGTTCACATAGGCTTCTTCCAGCTTCAGCAATTCGGTTTCCAGCTTATCCCTCAGTTTGCTGATGCGTTTGGTATCTTCTTCCATATCAAGGCGGCAGAGTTCGCAGGCCTTTCCAAATCCTACAATGCCCGGCACATTCAATGTCCCGCTCCTCATGCCCCTTTCGTGGCCGCCGCCGTCCATCTGCGCAGTTACTTTTACCCTTGGGTTTTTACGGCGTACATATAAAGCGCCTATACCTTTGGGGCCGTACATTTTATGGGCAGAAAATGCCATCAGGTCAATGCCGTCTTTAATTACATCCACCGGTATTTTACCAACGGCCTGCGTGGCATCAGTAAAGAACAACACGCCATGCTTTTTGGCAATGGTGCTTATTTCTTTCACCGGCTGTATGGCGCCAATTTCATTATTGGCATACATGATGGCTATTAAAACGGTAGTCGGTTTTATAGCCGCTTCCAGCTCTTTCAAATCTATCAGGCCTTCAGCATTCACCGGCAGGTATGTAACTTCTCCGCCCTCTTTTTCAATGTGCTTGCAGGTATCCAGCACTGCTTTGTGCTCCGTAACGGCAGTAATAATGTGATTACCCTTGCTGGCGTACATTTCAAACACCCCTTTAATGGCGAGGTTATCAGCTTCAGTAGCGCCGCTGGTAAAGATGATCTCTTTTGCGTCGGCGCCAATCAATTTGGCCACCTGCTCACGGGCATAGTCCACGGCTTCTTCCGCTTCCCAGCCAAAAGGATGGTTGCGGCTGGCCGCATTGCCAAAGTGCTCCAGGAAATATGGTGTCATTGCTTCCAGCACACGGGGATCCATGGGCGTGGTAGCATTGTTATCTAAGTAAATCGGTAGTTTCAGCATACATAGTCTTTAAATTGTCAAACACGAAATTACTACAAAAGGTTTTATTTTTAGCTTTTACAATAGCCGCCGGGTTGCCTATTTTGCGGATTTCGTAAATACCGGGAAATAAGCTATGAATAAACTAAAAATAAGCCGCGAATTTCACGAATAAACACGAATAAACACATTCGTGAAAATTAGTGTATTGAGCGTAGTCGGAATATTCGTGGCTAACCACCCACAAAATCAACTTTATGGTAAAAATTGAGCATATCGGCATCGCCGTAAAAGAATTCTCAACTTCCATTCCATTGTTTGAAAAGCTGCTGAATAGTCAGTGCTATAAGACAGAGCTGGTGGAAAGCGAAAATGTACATACTGCCTTTTTTAAAAAAGGAGAAACCAAGATAGAGCTGCTGGAAAGCAGCACTGCCGACGGTGTAATTGCCAGATTCATTGAAAAGAGGGGCGAAGGCATCCACCATATTGCCTTTGACGTGGAAGATATCTATGCCGAAATGGAAAGGCTGAAAAAGGAAGGCTTTGTTTTGCTGAATGAACAGCCTAAAAACGGCGCTGACAATAAATTAGTTTGCTTTCTTCATCCCAAAGGGACGAATGGCGTGCTGGTGGAATTGTGCCAGGAGAAACCCTATAGCCTAAAGTGAAACATTTTTTAGCCATATTTTTCCTGGTACTGCTGGCAAACGGGTACTGTACAGCTCAAACACTTCCATTTTTTTCCCTCATGCAGGTTTCCGAGGCTAACGGGTTAAGCGATAATAATGTTCAATGCATCTTAAAAGACAAAGAAGGCAGGTTATGGATTGGCACCGCAGATGGCCTGAACCTGCTGGATGGCTCCGTAATAAGGAAATTTTTTCAGCAGCCCGGGAGCAATCTCCCGTCAAATAATATTAAAGCCCTGGCAGAAGATGCAGCAGGCAATACCTGGATTGGCGCCGGCAATGCTGTATGTTGTTTTGATAAGAATAAACAAACATTCCTGCCGTATTTGTTGCCCAAAAGTGAGTTCGAAAACCCTGTTTCCGTAAACAGCATTCTACCGGTAAACAACCAAATATGGATTGGCTCATCCGGTGGCCTGTACCTGCTGGACGTTGCCACAAAAAAAATTACAGCAGTCATTAATCATGCAGGGGATGCAAAAAATAATTATCGCTTTTGCAACAGCATCAATAAAGTGTTTGCAGATAGCGACAAGAATTTATGGCTTTGCACTTATGATGGCTTGTGGAAGCTGGATGCAAACAGGGTATTCAAAAAAATAAATGGCCAGCCCGGCACTTTTTACCACCCGCTGTGCATGGATGTGTATGAAAGCAGCGACAAAAAATTATGGATTGGCAACTGGCAATACGGCCTTCAGCAGGTTAATAAAGCCAATGACAGCATCACGGGTTATCACCAGTTGCCGGGCGCTGTTGGCAATGTGAAATCCATTTGCGAAATGCCTTTGGCCAATGGTAAATACCTGCTGCTGCTGAATGGTTCCCTCAATGCCTTTGACCCTTTTGAAAATAAGTTTTTACAGCTGCCCCTTCCTGCCAGCCTGAAACAATATCCCGGCATCAAAACAATTTACCGCAGCGCTGATGGCTGGCTCTGGTTTGGAACGGAAAACGAAGGGCTGTTCATTGCCAATCCGGGATCGCAATACTTTCATCATTTTTTCCCGGGCGATAACATAAGCTCCCAACCGGTGCTGGTAAGCGAATGGAACAACAGCCTGCTGATTGGCGGTGAAGGCAACCACCTGCTGAAAGCGTACGACAGCAACTGGCAGGTATTGAAAGATTTTTATACCGGTATATTGCCCAATCCTGCAAATATAAATTTTGCAACAATGCTTTGCCTGGCAAAAGAAAGCAGCACCAGCTGGTGGGCAGGCACAACCGCCGGGCTTGTTCATTTTAATCCTGCAGGCAGGGAAAAAAAATGGTACACAGCCAAAGTAAAGGACAGCTCCCGGCTGCCGTCAAATTTTATTACGGCTGTTTTTATTGACAGCGAAAAACAAATTTGGGTTTTTCCATGGCGGCAGGGTGCCTGGAAAATGGACAGGGCCACAGGAAGATTTTACAGGGTATGGAATGGCTTTATCAAAGAAGCCGGACTTGAAAAAAAACTGGTGGTTGCCGGTGCAGCAGAAGACACAGCGGGCAATATATGGATGGCCGACCTTGATGAAGGCATTGTTTTATTTGAAAAAGAAACCGGGCAGTTCAGCAAACCATTTGCAGACGGGCTGGGAGAAAAATATAATACCTCAAAAATTTATTTTCTCAATAGATGGCTGTACAGTTTTACCGGCAATGTTTTGCTGAAATGGAAAGATAAATCAGCTGTTCAGAAAATTGAATTACCAAGGGGGATGAACAAAGAACTGTTTGATATTGCCCCGGATAAAAACAACAACTGGTGGCTGGCAGGAAAAAGTGGTTTGGTATATTACAATGAACGGCAAAACAGCTTTAAGCGGTTTACTTCCGGCGATGGCCTGGTGTCAAATAATATGGATGGGGTATTGTATTGCAAAAGCGACAGCAACATGGTTTTTGCTTCTTCCACTTATTTTACTTCTTTTTCACCCAGTGCCTTGTTGCAGGAAGATAATGCAGCACCGGCTGTTTTGCTTACCGGGGTATCCGTTAACGATAGTTCCATCGGCCTGAACAGCCGCTCCCTTGATTTGGGTTACCGGCAAAATAATTTATTGTTTCAATGGGCTTTGCCGGGCTTTACCAATCCATTTGCCAACAATTATTATTGCCGGCTCAAGGGCATTGACACGGCCTGGCGGTTTGTTGGCAACAGAGGCGAAATACAATACGCCAGCCTTGCGCCCGGCGCCTATACCATATTGCTTAAAGCCACTACTGCCAATGGCACTCCTGCCCCCGGCATCATTACATACAATTTTGTTATCCATCCGCCTTTGTGGAAGCAAACATGGTTTATTATTACCCTCGCCCTGCTGGCAGCTTTTATTGTTTTTGGATTGGTACGAAAGAGAATTACTGCCATCAGGAAAAAAGCTGCAATGCAGAAGGAGATGGTAGAGCTGGAGATGAAAGCTTTAAGGGCGCAAATGAATCCCCATTTTATTTTTAACAGCCTTAACAGCATACAGGAATGTATCGTTACCAGCAATACGGATGCGGCATATAATTATCTTTCACAATTTTCCAGGCTGGTGAGAAGAATACTGGAAAATTCCGGCAAGGCTACCGTGCCTATAACCGAAGAGCTGGAGATGATGAAATGGTACCTGAATCTTGAACAGCTGCGTTTCAGCGATGAGCTTACCATCAGCATTCAAAATAAATTCAGCAATCCTGAGTTTGAAATTCCCTCCATGGTGATACAGCCTTTTATTGAGAATGCCCTGTGGCACGGGCTTGCACAGAAGCAGGGAGAGAAAAATTTAAAAATAGTGGTGTTTGAATCGCAGCACCTGGTGAATATTGCCATCGAGGATAATGGCATTGGCCGCAAAGCTGCGTCACAGCTGCCCAAAAGAGAAGGCAAAACAAGCATGGGCATCCAGATAGCCACGGAAAGGCTCCAGCATTTTTCTTATGCCTCTTCTGTAGAAACAATTGACCTGCTGGATGAAGCAGGCAATGCAGCCGGAACAAAAGTTATAATACATTTACCAAATTATTAAAACAGGGCAATGCTTAAAGCAATTATAGTAGATGATGAGCCAAAGGGAAGGAATATCCTGCAGCAATTGCTTTTGCAGCATGTGCCGCATGTAAAAGTGCAGGGGCTTGCCGCCAATGCAGACGAAGGGCTCCGCCTTATAGATATGCATCGCCCCGATGTAATTTTTTTAGATATCGAAATGCCTGGCAAAGGCGGGTTTGACCTGCTGCGGGAGATAAAAAATATTGATTTTAAAATTGTATTTGTTTCTGCCCATAACCATTATTCACTCAAGGCAATTAAGTTTCATGCGTTTGATTATTTATTAAAGCCCATTGATCTTGATGAACTGAAGCAAACCGTTTCCAGGTTAGAAAACATCCATGTATCTCCCGGTAAAAAAATTTTTGATAACCTGCTGCAGGCGCCTTTGCAGCCCGGGAAAGATTTGGGAAAAATTGCCATTGCATCCGTTGACAGCATTGAGCTGGTTGACCACAGCAATATTTTATTTTTTGAAGCAAAAGGAAACGCCAGCGCTGTGTTTTTATCAAATAATAAAAAAGTTACTGCCGGCAAACCGCTTAAAGAGTTTGACGACCTGCTTGCTGAACATTTTTTTTACCGCATCCATCATTCTTATCTTATCAACCTTAAGCATGTAACCAAGTACATCAAGGGCGAAGGCGGCAGCGTGATTATGAGCAATGGCGCCGAGCTGGAAGTAAGCCGCAGGAAAAAGCAGGGCTTTATGCAAATGCTGTCCAATTATATCTCCGGAAAGTAAACGGCATTTGCCGCCGGTTATCCGCTTAAAGCCGCCAGTTATTCTTTTGTGCAAAATCAAACATCCTGGTTTGTCATTTTTACATGGTTAATTTTTTTCCATGCAAACTTCCGTGGAAGTACAGTTAAAGAAAACCACCAGCAATACGGTTGCCAGTTGCCTTGTTCCGGTAAACGAAGAAGTGCATTATAAAATTTACGGGCCAGAGAACAGGCTGGTGTTCAGCAAGAGCATCATCATACTCCATCCCAATGGCAAAACGCTGGAAGACCTGGATATAAGCAACCTGCCCGCAGGAATGTACACGCTTGATATCTCAACCAATAAACAATTGCTTAAAAAAATAATCATCACTATCTAAAAAATAAAAAATGAAAAAGTTAGCAGCCATTCCATTGATTTTTTTATGCCTTTTTACCCATGCACAGTTTTTTAAAAAATTAGGGGATAAGGTAAAAGATAAAGTGAACCAGCGGGTGGACAACAAAACCGATGCTGCGATAGATAAAGGATTGGATAAAACTGAAGAGGCGACAAAAAATGGTACAAAAGGAACTACCGGCAGCGCTTCAAATAATAACAGCAGCAACACACCTGCTGCAACTAACAGCGATGCTTCGCAACAAGCATCACAGCCACAAAGTTTAAAAACTTACCAGAATTATGATTTTGTGCCCGGCGATACTGTTTTGTTTGAAGACCACTTTACAGACGACCAGGACGGGGAGTTTCCTTCGCATTGGGAGCTGAAAAACGGACAGGGTGTTGTGAATAAATCTGAAGGAATAAGCAGGTTCAGCATTTTGAATGGAAATTATGCCAGGATGGCGCCCAGGATGAAAAATACAAATTACCTGACCGATAATTTTACCGTTGAGCTTGATTATTTTGCCAATAACGGCGCAGATTGCGGCTATGGCACAATGGTGTTTTTTGTAAATAACGAAGATGATTCTAAAGCAATTAATCTTGGCCGCTATAAGTCTGCCTCATCTGATTATTTTCCAAACGGTACAGGGATAAACGGCACTGAAGTAAAACAAAGCGATGAAGACTTTTGGAACCACTGGCATCATTTTGCCATTGCGTATAAGAAGCCGCAAATGAAAGTGTATGTCGACCAGACAAGGGTGCTGGTTATTCCTGATATAACATTTACCCCCTTGTCGCTTCAATTTGGCGGTGCGGCAGGAGGAGATGAATGCCCAAATTCAATAGCCAATGTACGCATTGCTTCCGGCGGCAGGATGAATATGATTGGCAAAAAGTTCACTGAAAGTAAAATTGTAACGCATGGCATCAACTTCGATATTGATAAAGCCGGCATCAAACCTGAAAGCATGGGCACGCTGAATATGATTGTAAAAGTATTGAACGAAAGCCCCGGTTTGAAATTTGAAATAGACGGCCATACAGATAATTCAGGCACCCCGGCACATAATCTTACACTTTCACAGCAACGTGCCGATGCAGTAAAAGTACAACTGGTGAGCATGGGGATTGATGCCTCACGCCTTACCACGAAAGGTTTTGGCGATACAAAACCCATCAGCGATAATGATTCTATTGAAGGAAAAGCCAATAACAGGCGAGTGGAATTTGTGAAGCAATGAGAAGATCATTTTTCATAGTATTATTCACAGCAGGCACCGGTTATTTGTTTGCCCAGGACAATTGCCCGCAGCAGCCTGCGCCTTGTGCGCACAGCGCCGAAATAAATACTGCAATGGATTTTGCAGGCCGGACAAAAGACAATGTTTCTTTTCCGCAGGAGCTGGATATGGAAAATAAAATCCGCGATGCCGTTACCGGCGAAGTGCAGCGCATAGCGAAAGCAAAAGGCTGGAGTGTGTATGAAGTAAATGAGCAAGGCGGCAATTACAGCCCGCCATATATCTACATCAGCCACGCTGCCTGGGAAGCAACGCCGTTCAATAAAAGAACGCCCGATAATTACCTCATCAGCTTTATTTTCATTACCAATAAAGATTCTTTAGAGGCATGGAAAGAGTATTTGCTGAACGGCTTTCAGGAGGAAAGCAAAAATGCCACGCTGCAGGCAGCAGGTATATATAATGATACCCAATACAGGGCGTACAGCGATTCCCTCCAGCTTAATATGAAGCAGGCTATACAGTTTGCCCAGGAAGATAATGCAGCATACATGCAGGCGCTTAAAACCAACAACCGGAAAGTGATAGATGCACATGCGCAAAAACAGGATGCTTTCCGGGCAAGAAGCGAACGTTATCAAAATAAATTAGAAGCCATACAGCAATCGTACAGGCAGCCTTACGATAATGCACAACAAAGCTGGTATAAAAAAATGAATCGCTTTGCCGAAAGCAGCATCACGCTGATAAATTTTGATATCAACCCGTTCAGCGCAGGTTATTTTGATGTACAGCAGGGCGTTGATGTTAACAAGCTGCCCAAAAGAAAGCTGAGTGTGCCGGGTGCATTTTCAGCAGGTATTCTCAGCACAGGTGTGCAGCCGAATAATAATAATTACACTATCGGCAGCTACAGCTTTTTGTTCCAGGCACCTTCTTATGATGCGTCCATAATGTTTGGAAATTACCTGCCGCCCGATGAATACGGGCATTACAAACCTGCGTTTACCAAAAATCATCACGATAAGCAAAGCGTTCTCGGAAATGTTAAAACAATCACCTGCGATAAGGTGCAAAATATAGAAGTGCATATAGAAGGCAGCAACAACAATATTGACAGCCTTGTTGCTTCGCTGGACTGGAGTAAGATTTATAAAATGATAGACGTGAAAAACTGAGCACCATAAAACATTGTGCAATGAAAAAAGTATTTTTCTTTTTCATATTCCTGGCGCCCGCCCTGATGCTGAAAGCACAGCTTACACCTGCACAGCAAAAACAACTGGAAGCAGCTCAAAAAAAATTGCAGCAGCTGCAAAACGATCCTGCCATTCAGCAAAAAATAAAACAGGCGCAGCAGCAACTGGATAAAATTAAAGCTGATACCGCCATTGCCGCCCAAATGAATAAAGCCAAAGATGCGCTGAAGCAACATCCTGAAGCAGGTAATGTAACATTGCCCGACCTGAACAGCCTGAATGCAGGTATACCGAATATGGATTCGCTGAATGCCTCTATCACTGCACAAATGAGCAATACTCAAAATAAAATGAGGGCACTGGAGCAAATAAAAAAACAATCCGTACCTAAACCCAATCCATTGAACCATGCAGAAGCATTGGCAAAACTGAAACGAACAACTTTACTTGCATTCGCTACAGCTACACTCAACAGCGTATCGCCTGCATTAGATGTGGTTATCAAAAGCAACCTCGACAAAATAGTAAAAGACGGTACGCTTAACGCAGCAGGTACCGGATTGTTTTACCTCTCGCTCAACCTTTCGCCAAAAGAAGCCTGTGCTTATTTAATTTGCAAAGGGATATTGCTGCAGCCGGGAGACCCTTATGCCGTCAACGCATTGGGTGTTTATTACAGGGATAATAATGATCTTGAAAATGCTTTACAGCTTTTTTTGTATGCCGATGCCCTGCTGCCTGATTCGCTTAAATCACCCTACATATATGCCAATATTGGCTGGGCATCTTTTTATTACGGCGATTTTACTGCTGCGCAAAAATATTTTGACAAATCACTTGCCATCAGCAGCGAATTTAAAACGGCGCTGGAAGGCGAAGCCATGATTGCTTATGCAAAAGGCGATATCCAGGCATTGTTTAAATGCCTTACAAAAGAATTATTGGCCAATACAAAATATGCAGGCGGCGGAGGCGGGAATGAAAGCGCTCCTTCAGAAACTTTTACAGATATTGCCGCAACAGAATACATACAAAACGTAAAAAACCTGGATGAACAACCCGACCCGACACAGGATAACAGCTTAGATGTTTTTGAAGACGAAGAAGCCGGCGATGGCGGAGCTGACGGTGAAGATGTAAGTTTTGAAATTGATGCCAAACCCATTTTTAATGTGGATCCTAAAACGCTTATCCGGGCAAAAGGCGCTGCCGCAAGGTTCCAGCAAAAAGCATTTAGCATTATGCAGCCTTTCGCTAAAAACCTTACGCAACAATTATCGGGCTTAACACCTTTAGTATCCGGCACAACAATAGATAACGGCGGCAATATCATTGTATCCAAAAGCTACAGGAAATATGTTGATTTTATCAGCGAAGCAAGGCGGCTTTTTGAAAGAAGGATTTATTGGTTCCGGAAAAAATACCTGGATGAATACAATCCTTTTCCTGTGCAATGGCAAACGGCAATGCAGGACAAGATTAATTTGTTTATGAAAGAAATGGGGAATTGTTCGGTAAAAAATAATTACTGCAACGGCTTAACAGGCGATGCGCTTGATGCCTGCAAGGCAAGAATTGAAAAATGTACAAACGAAGCAAAATGCAAATGGTATCCTGTTTTATACGGCGAATGCAATTCAGATATAGAAGCGTCTGCCCGTATATGGAATAAGTATTGGGACAATATTGCTGTAACCATTCAATGGTACATCAATGTTACCAACCCGCTTATCAGGAAAGTGCATGATGCCGGCTGGAACAGCTACCTGAACAATGCAAGAATTGCCGATATAAAAAGGACAGTGCTGTCTGCTTATTCTGATTGGGCAGTTGAAGTGCTTGCTGTTCCCGTTGACCCGTTTGCAGGCGAGGAGCCGCCTTCCTGCCCGGTTGAAATCGCCGGTATTGAACCGCCCAATCCTTTTTCTAAAAAGCCAAAACATATAAAACAATATGAAGAAAAATGTGATGATTTTGAGTATGGGTTTGAAAATTTAGGAATGACCAGCAATTGCCATTATTTAAAATTTCATGCCGGTGGCAGCATTGGCCCGGCAAAGCTGGGACTGTCTTACACTACCGTTACCGATAAAGGTTATGCAGAAAACCATGGCTATACGCATGCTTACGGAACAAGCGCTGAATTATCACAAAAAGTCGGAAGCATAGTGAATGTAAGCGGGTCATTAAGCACAGAAAAGAGATATAATGACAATGGAGATTTAACCGGCAGCACCAAAACCGCCGAAGCATCTGCAAGCGCTGATCTTAAAGCAGCAACCGTTTCAGGAAAAGTTTCACAAACCTGCCAGTATGATGGACAGGGAAATCTTTTAGGGTACAGCAATAATGTAAGCGGCAGCGCAGGAGTAACCGGTGCCGGGAATGCTGAATTATCTTCTTCTTCCAGCTATGATAAATATGGAAATTATACCGGCGGCAATTTCCAGCTAACGACAACAAGCTCCGCTATTGCAGCATACGAAAAATTTACAGGCAATGCCAGCAACGCCGGGGTAATCCAGGCCAACCAGGCAATACAGGTTGTTGCGGGGCAGATACAAACATCGCCAATAACTGCCCAGGTAAAATAACAGCTTTCCGGCGTGGCTCCGGGTAAAAATATGCATACCTGAATAAATTTATTGTAAAAACGGATTGTTTTCTTTTTCTTCTTCAATAGTAGTAGGTTCGCCGTGGCCGCTGTACACGGTTGTTTTACCGGGCAATACCAACAGCTTTGTACGAATGCTGTGAATAAGCGTTTCAAAATTGCCGCCCGGCAAATCCGTTCTTCCAATGCTTCCCCGGAACAGCACATCACCACCGATAATAAAGTTTTGCTTTTCGCAATAAAAACAAATATGCCCGGGAGAATGGCCCGGCGCTTCAATCACTTTTAATTCATCACTGCCAATAGAAACAGTATCGCCTTCTTTTAAAAAAGCAAACCCGCCCCGGTAGTTATCAAAGGGCATATTGTACATCAGGCCGGAGGCAGGCGCCAGCTCCAGCATTTTCTGCTCACCGGGGTGCAGGTGCAGCGTAAGCCCGTATTTTTCATGAATGAATTTATTGCCAAATACATGATCAAGGTGGCAATGCGTATTCAGCAGGAATTTGGGCGTTAAGCCGTTCCGGCTGATGAACGATGCCAGCGCTTCTTTTTCTTCATCAAAATAGCAGCCGGGGTCAATAATGGCGCATTCTTTGAATTCATTGTAAAGAAGGTATGTATTTTCTGCAATGGGACTGAAAACAAAACATTGTACCTGTAACATTTGACAAAATATTTTAACAATAAAGGGATATTTTTACGGTTGACGGCAATAGCCTAATTTTAGAAAGTATTTGAGCTCTTTATCATGGTTAAATTGTTAAATAGCTAAATGTTGTAAGCCCTTTCACTACAAGTTTCACCGGCAATTTGACGATATAACCATGTAACAATATAATTTTGACAACGCAAACAGTTTTTATCTCGTATTAACGACAAAAATAGTATGGTAAAGTTTAGCAGGATTTTTTTTGCAGCAATTTTGATATTCACCTTCTGTTCATCTTCAGTATATGCACAGGTTTTGGAAAATGTAAGGTTCGGCAAAAACAGGGTACAGTTTAAAAAATTCAAGTGGCAATATTATCAAAGCCGCAATTTCAATACCTTTTTCAATCAAAACGGGCAGGAAATTGCCAAATATGTATTGCAGGTGGCAGAAGAAGAATTGCCCAATATTGAAGAGTTTACCGAATACAGCCTGCAGCGCAGGGCCAATATCGTGGTGTATAATGAATATGCAGATATGCAGCAGTCAAATATCGGGATGGATATTGACTGGCAAAACACGGACAATACCACCAAATTTGTAAATAACAAGATGGTAGTGTATTTCAACGGCGACCATGCAGCGCTGCGCAGACAGATACGCCAGGGTATTGCAAGGATTATCACCGACAATGTATTGTTTGGCGAAGACCTGGGAGAATTTGCCGGGAACCAGGCATTGCTTGATTTGCCCACATGGCTTACTGACGGTTATGTAGATTTTGCAGCAGAAAACTGGAGCACACAATTAGACGATGAATTAAAAAGCGAAATCCTGAGCGGTAAGTACAGCAAGTTTTACAAGTTTGCTTTTGAAAACCCACGGCTGGCAGGTCATGCTTTCTGGTATTATATTGAAGAAAAGTATAAAAAAGAAAATGTTACTTATTTCCTGTACCTGGCAAGGGTATATAAAAACCTTAACCGTGCCAGCATGCAGATATGCAAGCTGAAGTTCAAAGACCTGCTGGCCGAATTTATGGACTACCAGGAGGAAAAGTATGAAACTGATATCAGGAAAAGAAAGGCATATCCCAAAGGGCAATCAATAGAAAGCTTTGAAGTGAACCAGCGCCATGATTATTACCGCATCAATGTGAACCCCAACAAAAAGAATAATGCGTATGTGCTGGTTGAGTTTAACAAAGGCATTGTAAAAGTGAAGCTTTATGACGATTTTGAAGAGTACACTTTACTGAAGTACGGCATCCTCAGCTACCGCAATGAAGTAAACCCCGATTACCCTTTGCTGGCATGGGACCCTAAAGGAACAAGGATAACCGTTATTTACAACCAGGAAGGAAGGCTTAAATTGTTTGTGTACGACCTGGTAACAAGAATTAAATACCCCAAGCTTGATCTTACCGGCCAGTTTCAGCAAATACAGGATGTAAAGTACATGCTTGACAGCCGCAATCTTTTATTGAGCGCTACCAAAAACGGGCATTCAGATATTTTTACGCTGAACCTTGAGAATGAAAAAGTGCAGCAGATCACCAATGATGTATATGCAGATCTTGATCCTTCTTTTGTTTCTTTCCCCGGCAAAACAGGTATTATTTTTTCAAGCAACCGGCCCGGCGGCGATGCAAGAGGCGGCGACACTTCCATACCCAGCCATAACCGCTACAATATTTTCTTTGTGGCCAATGCAAGCGCCAAAGCAGAACTCAACCAGATCACGCAATTGTCAAATTTGAAGTACGGCAATGCCCGCTATCCTATGCCGTATAATGTGAACCATTTTACTTTTGTAAGTGATGAGAACGGTGTGGCCAACAGGTATGCAGGTTTCTTTACCACCAAATCTGCCGGGCTTGACACCCTGGTGCTGATTGGCGACGATATTTTACACAACCCTTCCCCGGCGGAAGTGGACAGCGCTTTGAAGGTGCATAAAAAGCAAGATGTGGATTCTATTGCAGTAGTGGCGGTGTCAGAAGATTCAGTATATACATTCCCGCTGACTAATTACGAAAGCAACCTTGCAGAAACAAGGGTGGCAGGTGATAACAACCAGGTAAGTGAAGTAACCAGGCAAAGCGATGATAAAACTTTGTACAAATTAAAAATTGACGAAAACACATTACGCCGCAGGAATGTAACGGCACCACCTACCACTTATATGAAGCGGGTGATAATGACGGATAAAATAGTGCAGGAAGCTGCTGATAAGTTTGACAAGCCGCTACCGGGAGACAGCATAAAAAAATCAGAAGATATTTTTCAAAATGAATTTGAAGAAGAGAAGAAAGACAGCGGCTACAAGGCCGGGACCATTGTGCAGGGTATAGAAGCTTCGAAAAACGATGTGCTTAAAAACGCAAAATTGTATCCTTATAAGCCTGTAAAGTTCGGTGCAGATTATGGCGGCATAAGTTTCAGCAACCAGGTTTTGTTCAACCGTTACCAGCCATACACCGGCGGAACCGGCCCGATAATGTTAGGCACCAGCACACCATTGAACGGGCTTGTAAGGCTGGGCACTTCAGAGCTGATGGAAGATATAAGGATTTTCGGCGCCTTCAGGTTATCTACTAACCTGAACGATAATGAATGGTTGTTTGGATATGAAAATTTCAGGAAAAGGTTTGACTGGGGTCTTACCTACTACAGGAATGCGGAAGAGACAGTATTAGATGAACAGGTACCTGACAACCCGTTAACTGAAAAAATATTTACGAACATTTACATGGCCAATATTGCGTATCCTTTTGACCGCTCAAAAAGAGTAAGCCTTTCATTCGGCATCCGGAATGACAACTACGTTCTGCAAAACAATATATTGTATACAAATCCTGAAACTGAAAAAGTTCCCAATTTCAACAGGCGCTTTGCCCTCACCCACGCTGAGTTTGTATATGACAATACGCTTAATCCTACACAGAATATCTGGAATGGCCTGCGCTACAAGGTTTTCTTTGACTGGAACACCGATATCAGCAAAGAAAAAAACAGCAGTGGAAAATATAATTTCAACTGGGGTATTGATGCCCGTTATTATTATCCTATTTACCGGAATTTTATATGGGCAGGCAGGGCTTCCGGCGATTTTAGCTGGGGCAACCAGAAGACCATTTATTATCTCGGCGGTGCAGATGGCTGGCTCATGTTTGGAAGCAACCTGAAAAGCGATGGCAGCTACAGGTATTTTAATGAAAACAATACGCCGGCTCCGGATGTAGCTTACGCATTTCAAACACTGGTGGGCAACCTGCGTGGCTTTACACAAAATGTAAGCAACGGCAATAATGCGGTTACGCTTAACAGTGAGTTCCGGTTGCCGGTATGGACTACCTTTTTCAACCGCCCCATTAACAATGCCTTTGTTAGAAATTTCCAGCTGGTGCAGTTTATTGATCTCGGCACAGCATGGAATGGCGCCTATAAAGGAATTGCAAGGCCTTCTTCCATTTACGGTACTCCGCCGGTGCAAATACTTACCAAAGTAGGTGGTGTAGGGCCTTTTGCGGGAGGCTATGGTTTTGGTGTAAGAAGTGTGCTGCTGGGCTACTTCCTTAAATTTGATGCTGCATGGCAAATGAACGGCATATTCAAAGGCAAACCAATCTATTATTTCAGCATGGGTTTGGACTTTTAAGCCCGGTACTGTGTAAGCAGAACAAGTTATTTTTTGTCCCACTTTGTAGAAACCTATCAACAGTAAGGATGCGCATTAGTGTATAATTAACAGCGGGGCGACTGGCATTATTTTGGCCTTACCACCGCAAACAAAGTTAATACACTATGAAACGAATAATTTTTTTTATGACTGTTTCCCTGCTGGCAGCGGGTGCAGCATCAGTTAATGCCCAGGACTCTTCGTACACAAATACTACCAGCACCACTACTACAGTAAGCAGCAGCTCCAATACCGGCTCTTCCGGTGTGCGTGCCGGCTTAAGAGTGGGTGCCAACCTTTCCACTGTAGTAAAAGATGGTGATTATGATCTTACAACGGGATCAAAAATAGGCGTTAATGCGGCTTTGTTCGTTGAATTGCCTATTGTGAGCGTGTTCAGCATCCAGCCCGAAATACAGTTTTCACAAAAAGGTTATAAGGCTAACGGAAGCTATTTAGGTACACCTTATGAATACAAGCGTACTTCCAATTTTTTTGAAGTGCCTATCCTGGCAAAGATCAAGCCGTCATCCAACTTTGCTATTTTAGTGGGCCCCCAGTATTCATATCTGGCTTCTACAAAAACAAAGTTTACAGTAAGCAATGCTTCTTATGAAACAGTAGTAGATGAAGACAATGATAATCTCCGGAAAAACATTCTTGGTGGTGTGGCAGGCATTGAAGTATCTGCAGACAGGTTTGTAGCAGACTTAAGGTACAATCTTGATTTTCAAAAGAACAATGGCAATGGCACCAGCTCTTCATTAAGGTATAAAAACCAGGTAGTGGCTTTAAGCGTAGGGTTTATATTTTAAAGGCAATAAAAAAGTCAGGATAAAAAAAATTCCATTCATAAGAATGGAATTTTTTTGTGCATCCGTAAGAATATGATGCGTATGTTGTAAGGATTAGGCATTTTTATTTTCAATTTCTTCACCACTCCAGCTTACTTTCCTGCTGAAGTACATGATAATGGCCAGCAGCACAAACAAACCGATGCTGCCAAACAACAGCGCATTATCCTGCAGTTGTATGATTACATAAATAAAGAGATATAGCAGCGAAAGGATAAAAACAAACAGTAGCACTACCGGCCATTTTTTAAAAATACTTTTGGTGTACCAGCTTATCAGCAATACCGTGGCAACTGAAGCAACAAGGTATGCCTGCCCAAAGGCAATATATTCTGAAATAGAGAGCAGCAGCGTATAAAAAATAACGAGCGCAAAGCCGATAAGCACGTATTGCAAAGGGTGTACGCTCCTGTGGTAATAAATTTCCAGGAAGAAATAAACAAAAAACGTCAATGCAATAATAAGCACTGCATACTTAACGCTGCGCATGGTTTGCCCGTAAGCATCCACAGGCTGCAGCAGGTTAATGCCAAAAGCGCTTTCAGCAATGGAATAATTGGAAGAGCTAATAAAGCATTGTGGAAAGCTCCTGTTATATTGCAACACCTTCCAGTCTGCAACAAAACCTTTTTGGGTAATGGTGCTGGTATCGGGCAAATATTTGCCATCGAAAGCAGGATTGGCCCAATCGCTTTCAAAATGCACTTTAGTAGTATTGCCAAAGGGAGTAACATACAGCCTTTCGCTTCCTTTCAGCGTAAGGTTAATGTAGAATGTATTGGTACCGGCTAATAATTCTTCGGCAGATAATTTTAACTGGTTGCTGATACCTTCACTCAGCCAGTTAATATCAGGAAGACCGGTTTCAAAATTACTGCTGCTGTCTTTCCATTTTAGCTGCAGGTTTTCTCCAATGCCTTTAAAATCACTGATGCCCATGCACATTACTGCTTCATCAAAATGCAGGGCGCTGATGCTGACAGGCAGCTTATCCGGCTTAGCAATTTTAAATTTGCCTGCCATGCTGATAGTACTGTTATATACCGGCACCTGGAAAATACTCCTGTGTTTTACCTGCGGAAATATTTTTCCGTTAATAGTAAGCTCTTCAGGCAAGAGGCAGACATATTTTTTGTGGGTAGCCGCAACATTATTCGCCCCGGTCTGCTGCTCGTAATAAGGGATAACCAAAAAAGGGCCGGTAACGGTTTGTGCGCCGGCCCATTTACTGCTTACTTCCTGCACCACTTCCCCTCTTCTCTTTTCCCTGTCTGTTACCAGGAACATGATAAAGAAAGTGGGAATAAGAAGCACGAGAATAAGAAAGCCGATGAAAAAGGACTTAATGACCAGCCTGTTCTTTTGCCAGAAGTTAAGAGAGGATTGCGTTTCCATGTTTATTTATTTTTTATTAAAAAGTGCTTTGTTTTTCAAAGCGTCTACATAAAAAAATTTATTTCGTGCCCTTAATCATTTTTTCCAATGCCTCCAAATGCAGCCGGAAAGCTTTTTCGCCTGCTTTGGTAACAGAGTAAGTAGTGTTTGTTTTCCGGCCGATGAAACCTTTTTGTACTTTGATAGTGCCGCTTTCTTCCAGTGCTTTCAGGTGGCTGGCCAGGTTGCCATCGGTAATGTCAAGCAGTTCTTTCAATTCGTTGTAGCTTATTGATTCGTTTACCATCAGGGCGCTCATGATGCCCAGGCGCACCCGGCTGTCAAAAATTTTATTTAAATCCTTTATTGCTATCATGATCAGCTGTTGAACTTATCCCTGTTATTCATTCTCGTCCCTTTCGTGCCTGAGCCACATCCATGCGCCATAAACAATATGCAGTGCCCCAAAGCCAACGGCCCAAAAGTAAATACCGTACCTAACAAAGCCAAGGCTGATTATCCCCAGCAATAATTCGCAACAGCCCAGCCAGCGTATTTCACCCAATGTATATTTGCCAGCATTGATGAGCGCCAGTCCATAAAAGATGAGGCAGCCCGGCGCCACCAGGCCAAAAGTGCCAAAGTGTATAAGCCGGAAAAGGAAAATGCCCCCGGCAATAAGGGGAATGCCAAGGTTGATAAGCAGACGCATGGCGCTGTTTCCCCAAATAGGCACGGCCTGTTTCTTACTTTTTATCCAGGTGAAAATAAAAGCGCTTATTATTGCCGCCACTAATGTACCTGCAGCAATCCAGAACAGCCAGGTATTAAAGACAATACCATAATCATTGGCTGCCACCTGCGCAATGCCCGCTTCATGATCAATGAAAATATCTTTGTTACCAACTACATAATCATAGGCAAGCCATGCACCAATTAAGGCACATATACCGGCGGCAATGCCGCTTAACCCGCTGAGGCTGATAAAACGGCTGCTCCGCTCCATCATCCGTTTTATATGCTGAAGATCATCAAGAGATTGTTGCTGTTCACTCATAAAAGCGCTTTGAGATACAAAGTAAGTATACGAAAACGGATTTGCAAAATAATTTTTAAAAGCTCAGGCGTTTAAAGCTGTAACTATCTTATTGCAGGCAGTTTTGATTTCCTTCTCACTAATCACCAGCGGCGGCACTACCCGCAAGCAATTGGCAGCAAATAAAAACCAGTCGGTAAATACACCCTGCTCAATGAGAGAATCAATAATTCTTTTATTGGTTTCAAAATTGTCAAACTCTATTGCAATCATTAATCCGCAGCTTCTTACAGCTTTGACAGCCGGGTGTTTTAATAAAGAAAGGAACAATTGTTCCTTTTCCTTTACGGTATCAATCAATTTTTCTTCCAGCAATACATTGAATGCAGCCAGGCCGGCAGCACAGCAAACAGGATGGCCGCCAAAAGTATTGATATGCCCGAGTACGGGGTTAAAAGTTAAAGCGTCCATTATTTTTTTATCGGCAATAAAGGCCCCCAGCGGCATACCACCACCCAGCGCTTTTCCCAATAATAAAATATCCGGCACCACGCCAAATTGTTCAAAGGCAAATAAAGAACCGTTGCGGCCAAAGCCGCATTGTATTTCATCCAGTATCAACAAAGTGCCTGTTTCGGTACAGCGTTTACGCAGCACCGTTAGCCAGCCATTTTGCGGTACCCTTACACCGGCTTCGGCCTGCACGGTTTCAGCAATTACGCAGGCAGTTCCTTCGGTGATGAATTGTAAATCATTAAAAGAGTTATAATTTAATTGTGTTATTCCCGGTAACAGGGGACGAAAAGCATTGCGCCAGTATTCGCTGCCCATGATGCTTAATGCACCCTGTGTGCTGCCGTGGTAGCTGTTTTTAAAAGAAACAATTTGTGTGCGGCCGGTATAGCGTTTGGCCAGCTTCATGGCGCCTTCGGTGGCTTCGGTGCCGCTGGTGGTAAAAAAAACAGAGTTGAGAGAAGAAGGCAGGTGTTCTGCGAGCTTTTTGGCATAAGCTACCTGTGGTGTTTCCACTAATTCGCCGTACACCATAATGTGCATATATTGTTCTGCCTGTTTTTGCACAGCTTCCACTACCCTGGGATGGCAATGGCCAATATTGCAAACGCTGATGCCCCCGATAAGATCAATGTATTCTTTACCATTTACATCAGTGAGTGTGCTGCCTTTTGCTTTTACAATTTCCAATGCTAAAGGGGCAGGGGATGTTTGGCCAACATGGTTTAAAAATAACTGGCGGTTGTTCATGGGTACAAATTTCGGAGGGAAAGTTGGATATTTGAGCACCGGTCGGCACCGCAGGTCAGGCCGGCATGATTGCGAAGGATAGAACAAGGGTTTGACGGATGGAACGCATTTGCACGCATTTTTTGTGAAGTAATACCGGTCGGTACCGCAGGTCAGACAGGCATAATTGCGAAGGATAGAACGCGGATTTAACGGATGGAACGGATTTGAACGGATTTTTTGTGAAGTAAACGCCGGTCGGTACCGCAGGTCAGACAGGCATAATTGCGAAGGATAGAACGCGGATTTAATAGATGGAACGGATTTGAACGGATTTTTTGTGAAGTAATACCGGTCGGCACCGCAGGTCAGACCGGGATGATTGCGAAGGATAGAACACGAATTTAACGGATGGAACGGATTTGCACGGATATTTGCTGCCCAGTGAACAATCAGTACAAGTGAGTGACACAACGATGATGACCACAGATTAAATGATGGTGCCAAAAACATTAAACAATTAAATTGTAAATTTTCTTATATGCCAGTAATTCTTCCGGTAAAAGGTGTGTTGCCCCGGATGGGGAACAATTGTTTTGTAGCCCCCAACGCCACTATCGTAGGCGATGTGGTAATGGGCAATGACTGCAGTATATGGTTCAATGCCGTGGTGAGGGGTGATGTAAACAGCATCTGCCTGGGTGATAAGGTAAATGTGCAGGACGGGGCCATTATCCACTGCACTTATGAAAAGACCAGGGCCATTATCGGAAATAATGTAAGCATCGGGCACAATGCAATCGTACATGGATGCGTTATAGAGGACAATGTGCTGGTGGGCATGGGGGCCATCGTGATGGACAGTGCCCGTGTGGGGAGCAATTCCATTATTGCAGCAGGCGCTGTGGTGCTGGAAGGAACGGTGGTGGAAGCCGGAACTATTTATGCCGGCGTGCCGGCGAAAAAGGTAAAGACCATCAGCCAGGAACTCATCAGCGGGGAGATTGACCGGATTGCCAATAATTACCTGATGTACAGCAGCTGGTTTAAGCCCGAAGAATAGAAGAGCCGTGCTGTTGGGAAAAAATATTATTTTCGGTGTATGAAAAAAATAATAATAGCAGTTACCTGCCTGTATTTTTTGAGCGCCTGTTCTTTGTTCAATAAAACAGAAAAAACAGGCTGCCCTTCAAACGGCAGGAATGTAGGCGCCGAAAAAATATTGGCCGGCGATGAAAAAGCAGCAAAGGCAAGCAGCAAGGCTAAGTATAAAGGCAGGAAATCGTTCTAATAAATAAAGAATGATAAGTGAAGAGTGATAAATAATCCGGAACCACAAAATCCCTAATATCTATGTGCTACCACTTGAAAACTTCTGTCGGCAATACCGTAGCCGTTATTGACGACAATTGCGGCATCTCTAAATTTTATGCCATCGCAGATGCGCTTTCTTCCGAACTGGATGTGAATTTTATGAACCAGGTAGATGATGCCGAAACCCTTGACTGGGATTTCCATTACAAAAACCAGGTGCTTACGCTTCATTACAGCATTTTCAACGGCGTATCTATTTTTCCGCAGCACAAAAAGAACCTGCACCAGGAAAATAATGCCGTAATGGAAGTGGCTCATTTTTTAGAAAGGAAAGCTTATTAAAGTTAGCCGGTCTGACCTTCGGTGCCGACCGGTGTTACCAACTTTTTTCTTCAATACTGTCGAGGATGTTACAATAGCTTAGGTAACGTTCCAGGTGAATTTTGCCATCTTCTACCGCTGCTTTTACAGCACAGCCCGGCTCGTTAATGTGCAGGCAATTGTTGAACTGGCAATTATTTAATAAGGCACGCATTTCGGGAAAGTAATGGCTTAATTCCTGCTTTGAAATATCTACCAGGCCCAATTCCCTTATACCAGGTGTATCTATCACCCTGCCGCCGATAGAGAGATTAAACATTTCTGCAAAAGTGGTAGTGTGCAGGCCCTTGCCGCTCCATCCGCTCACATCCTGTGTACGCAGATTGAGTTCAGGAAAAACACTGTTGATAAAAGAAGATTTGCCCACGCCGGAGTGGCCGCTGAGCAAAGTGGTTTTGTTTTTCAGCAATGCTTTTACTTTTTCTACCCCTTCACCTGTTTCAATGCTCATCTTTACCACTTTGTAGCCGATGGCTTCATATATTGCTTTCAGTTCTTCAAATCTTGCTGTTTCTTTTTCTTTATACAAATCCCATTTGTTGAACACAATAATGGAAGGAATATGGTATGCTTCGGAAGTGATAAGAAAACGGTCAATAAAGCCTGCCGATGTTTTTGGATTTTTCAGCGTGGCAAACAACAGCGACTGGTCAAGATTGGCAGCCACAATATGGTGCTGGTTTTTATTATGCGGCGAAACACGGGTGATGTAATTTTTTCTTTCTTCAATAGCAGTGATGGTAACGGTATTTTCCAGGTCATTCTCTTCTTCTGTATCCACAATATCGCCAACAGCAACAGGATTGGTGGAAGTAATACCATCAATTTTTAATTTGCCTTTTATACGGGCATTAAAAATTTGCCCTGCCTCATTCTGCAGGATATACCAGCTGCCGGTGCTTTTGTAAACTGTAGCCTTCATTGAGTGCAAGATAGTAAAGGAAAAGGAAGGGATTTTTTGAGGTGGGCATTTAAGCTTTGGGGAGCATCGTTGTGTCACTCATTTATGCTACATATCAATGTGCAGCAAACAAACCATTTACTTCAATATTGCCTTTGCCACTTTAGGGTCAACGACAATTGTATCGTGTTCAAAGTCTAATTTAATACGCCATTTCTGCAAAGTATTTGCACCAAGGATTGCATCTTCCGAGATATTTGAAATTACCATAAATTCATCTGAGAGACGAATATCATTGTAATAAAAATCCAGCACAACACGGTATTCAATCTTCAAATAAGTATCTCTGGCAGCAGTTGCAATTTCCAAAGGAGTTCTCATTTTCTCCAGGGTTCCTAATTCTCCGGCATATACATGAAAAAGTAGCCCCGGAATCAAAAAGTGTATAAATAACTTTTTCGCCTTTTGAACCTTCGTAGCGCAATGGAAGTTTTATAATTGACATGCTCAAAGTTACTAAAATAAAAGACAAATTACTTACGGAAACTTCTTCAGTACAGTAAACCTCAATATCACTTCCAGCAACAACAAGGCCAGCGCAGCCATCACAAAAGGAAAAAACTTTTCGGTATATCTTGTAAGCGAAGCAATCTCCACTTTTGATTTTTCAAGGTTGTCAATTTCTTTATAAATATTCTCCAGCCCGGCATTGTCTTTTGCACGGAAATAGCGGCCGCCTGTTTCATTGGCAATAGCGGTAAGCAGCTTTTCATCAATAGTAACTTTTTGCTGCTGCACTACCACGCCCATCGGCGTTTTCACCGGGAAAGGCGCATAGCCCTCCGTGCCCACGCCGATGGTATAAACCTTAATGCCGAATGCTTTTGCAATTTCTTTGGCATTGTCTGGGCCAATAAGGCCACCGTTGTTTTCACCATCGGTAAGCAATATCACTACTTTGCTTTTTGTTTTGCTGCTGCGGAGCCTGTCTACACTGGTGCTGAGCCCGTCACCAATGGCGGTGCCATCTTCCAGCAAGCCGTTGCGTATGTTTTCAACTGCCGTATGCAACACAGCCCTGTCAGTAGTTAAAGGACATTGCGTAAAACTTTCGCCTGAAAAAATTACAATGGCAATCCGGTCGGTCATGCGGCGATCAATAAAATCCGATGCTACTTTTTTAGCTGCTTCCATGCGGTTGGGCGTAAAGTCCTGTGCGGTCATGCTGCCGCTTACATCAATGCACAGCACAATATCAATGCCCTCCCCTTCCGCCTGCTGCTGCTCGCTTTTAGTTTGCGGCCTTGCCATTGCCACAATAATGCAGGCAAGCGACAGCAGCCTTAAAAAGAATGGCACATGACGGAATAATGTTTTCCAGTTATTTAACCCGGCAAAGCTTTTTACAGAAGTAACTTTTACAGCAGCCTGCCGGGCATCATTTTTTGTAAAATGCCAAAAGAGCATAACGGGCAGGCACAGCCCAAGAAGAAAAAAGAGCGGCGCCCCAAAGCTGATATTTTTAAAATAATCGAAGATCAATTTACTTGTTTTTAAGTTTGGCTACGAATTTTACGTATGCATACGAATAAGAAAAATGCATTCCATTTGTGTCAGGTTGTATAATTCGTGGCTTGCCCGGATATCCTTTCAATCAATTCAATCACCTGCTTTACCGATTGCAGGCTTTCTTCGCTTTCTGCCTGCGATGGCAAATATTTGGCAAACTTCACCGCATCGCTGCAGCGCAATGCCGCCGCTGTTTTAGACAAAATTGTTTTATCAATATTTTTCTGGTTCAGCAATATCAATAACTCACCGGTGGTGCTGCTTTCATAATTTACGCCCTGTGTACCTGTTAAATACTGTTTCAATATTTCAGGCAATTTGCTGTGATATTGTTTAACGGATGAAGGAGAAGACAACGATATGCTTTTAAGTTGCTCCAGTTCATTCATCGCTTTTTGATAAGGCGGCAATGAAGTAGCAGCCAGGGGCTTCATCGTTTTTTTATTTCGCCTGTACAGGTAATAAACAATCAGCAACAGTGCCAGCAAACCCAATGCACCTGCTGCCCAATACCACCAGGGCGTTTCATCTTCCACCCCGCGGATGGTTTTGATATCCCTCAGTGCTTTTGTTGTATCGGCCTGGTAAGCTACTTTCACCAAAAAAGAATCGGTGTATAAGTTATAAGTGGTATCGCCTGCTGAAGGGTTGAGGTCAATACTAAAAGCCGGTATGGCCCATTGCCCGGAATCAAAGCTGGTAAGCACCAGTGTTTGTGAAAGCCCGGAAAGATGGCCGCCGGAAAAAACAGAATCAATTTTCGATTTCGCCACAATGTCAAAATGCTGTAACGAATCTGCTTCCAGCCATTTGATGAAATAATCCTGCCTGGGAAGCGTGACAGAAATTTTTAAATGTACCTGCCCGCCAATCAGTATTTCGCTTTTGTCAATGGTAGTTTTCAGCGATGGCTGTGCCACGGCAAGCAATACAATGCCAAAACAAAACAAGGGTAAAAAAAATATCTTCTGTCGTATCGTTTGCATTATTCCGTCAGCTTCTTTTAATGAAAAACTTTTGCAGCACTTTCACATAGTCTTCATCTGTGCGGATATGCAGCAGGTCGGCGCCGGCTTTTTTAAAATAATCCTTGCATAATTCGCTTTGTTTAATAAAATGCGTATGATAATTATACTGCACCATTTTATCGCTGCTGTCTATCCACCTGGATTCCCCTGTTTCAAGGTCTTCCACCTGCAACAGGCCTGCATCCGGCAGCTGCACATCCATTTTGTCATAAATGCGGAGGCCAATCACATCATGCCTGCCGCTAATTACTTTTAAATCGTTCTCGTATTCCACATTTGCAAAATCGCTTAATAAAAATGCAATGCTTTTTTGCCGGGAAGCTTTATTGAAAAACCGGATGGCATCTTCCATCCTGGTGCTTTTGCCGGCAGGTTCTGTGGTCAGCAACTCCCTCACTATATATAAAGCGTGCTGCCTGCCTTTTTTGGGTGCAATGTATTTTTCAATTTTATCACTGAAAAAAATGGCGCCTACTTTATCATTATTGCTGATAGCGCTGAACGTAAGCACTGCTCCAATCTCTGTTATCAAATCTTTTTTCCGGCTGTGGGTGGTGCCGAATAAATTGCTGTTGCTGATATCAACCAGTAAATACACCGTTAATTCCCTTTCTTCTTCAAATACTTTACTGAACGGATGGCTGAACCTTGCACTTACATTCCAGTCAATAAACCGAACATCATCGCCTGCATGGTATTCCCTCACTTCCCTAAAACTCATTCCTTTTCCCTTAAATGCAGAATGATATTCCCCCGTAAACAAATGGGTGGTAAGCTTCCTGCTTTTTATTTCAAGCTCCCTTACTTTTTTTAGTATTTCTTCGGTTGTAAGCATCTAATCTATTTGGAATTTCTCACCAATGTTTCTCGTTCCTTGTTCCTCGTTACAGGCACTCTATAAATTATCTGCACTTTCTTCAATTCAAATGCTAACTGAATACCTAAATAAAGTCCAAAGCTAAAAAACGGAAAAACGAATAACAGCCAACGAGAAACCGGAAACGGCTCCTATGGTACATTCACCACTCTTAAAATTTCATTTATCACCTGCTCTGCATTAATATTCTCCGCTTCTGCTTCATACGTCAATCCAATCCTGTGGCGCAATACGTCTTTGCAAATGCTTCTTACATCTTCCGGTATCACATAGCCACGCTTGCTGATAAATGCATATGCTTTGGCTGCCAGTGCCAGGTTAATGCTTGCCCTCGGCGAACCGCCAAACCCGATCACCGCTTTCAGTTTCGGGAGATTGTATTTTTCAGGGAACCTTGTGGCAAACACAATATCCAAAATATAATTCTCCACTTTTTCATCCAGGTACACCTGCCTTACCAGTTCTCTTGCCGCCAGTATCTCATTTTTTGAAGCAACAGGATTGATAGCCGGCGTTGTTAACCCTAATGTATTTTGCCTAATGATCTGCTGCTCTTCTGCTTTGGATGGATAATCAATAAGCACTTTCAGCATAAACCTGTCTACCTGCGCTTCAGGCAACGGGTAAGTGCCTTCCTGCTCAATGGGGTTTTGTGTTGCCAGCACCAAAAACGGTTCTTCCAATTTATACGTACTGTCACCAATGGTGACTTGCCTTTCCTGCATGGCCTCCAATAAAGCGCTCTGCACTTTTGCCGGCGCCCTGTTGATTTCATCAGCTAAAATAAAATTAGAAAAGATGGGTCCCTGCCGAACGTAAAAATCATTCTTCGCCTGGTTGTATATCATAGTACCAATCACATCGGCGGGCAACAGGTCTGGCGTAAATTGTATGCGGCTGAAGCCTGCATGAATGCTTTGTGCCAGCGATTTTATCGCCAGTGTTTTGGCAAGGCCCGGTACACCTTCCAGCAGCACATGCCCGTTGCTGAGCAGACCGATGAGCAGGCGCTCTATCATGCCCTGCTGGCCCACAATGGTTTTACTCAATTCCTGGTTTATCCTGTCTGTAAACCCTGCTGCATCCTGTATTTTTTCGTTCAGCAGGCGAATGTCTTCGGCTGTTTGTAGCATGATAGCCCGTTTAATCAGTTATAATATTAAAATTGTATCCGTCACAAAATACAAACAAAGCATTTACAAAAACGCTGCCGTAATGATGGAGGGAGTAAAAAACTGTTAAAAAGAGAAGGAAATTAAAAGCCTGCCTGGGTTGAATTGCCAAGTGGTTCAATTGCTATTGAATATTCCTGAATGAAGGTTTCAACAAATTTAATTATACAGCAATACGCAATATTTTTTACTCTTCATAGTACACCCTCTTTACCCTTTGTGAAATACCGGCTAAAATTTCATACGCAATGGTGCCGCACTGTTTGGCCATATCCGTTACCGGTAGCGCAGCGCCAAACACGGTTACTTCATCACCTTCTGCCGCATCAATGCCGGTAATGTCAAGCATCAGCATATCCATGCATACATTACCGATTACAGGAGCTATTTTTCCATTTACCAGCATGTTGCCTTTGCCATTGCCCAGCGCCCTTGCGTAACCATCGGCATAGCCAATACGCACCGTGGCAATTGCGGAATCCTGCTGCACCGTAGCCGCCCTGTTATAACCAACAGATTCACCGGCCTTCACTTTCCTTATTTGTGCAATAGTGGTTTTTAAAGTGGTAACATTTTGCAAGCGTGCCTGCATGGGCTGGTAACTGTCCACGCCATAGAGGCCTATGCCCAGCCGCACCATATCAAACTGGAATTGTTTGTGCCGCACAATGGCAGATGTGTTGCCGATATGCCGGATAAAAGGATAAGATAATACCTGCTGCAGTTCATCGCACCAGCGGGTAAATTTTGCCACCTGCTGATTGGTAAATGCATCATGCTGCTCTGCATCGCTTGCCACCAGGTGGGAAAAAACAGATTGTACTTTCATCCTGCCGGAAGATTGTACTATATTTTTCAATTGCGGTATGTCATTTTCTTCAAAACCGAGGCGGTGCATGCCGGTATCTAATTTGATATGCACAGGATAATTTTCAATAGCCGAAAGGGTGAGGTATTTATCAAATGCCTGCAAAATATTGAACGAATATAATTCAGGCTCCAAATCATATTGCACCATCACATCAAACGTATTTTCTTCCGGGCTCATTACCATAATGGGCAACGAAATGCCGGATTTCCGCAACTCCACACCCTCATCTGCAAAGGCCACAGCGAGATAGTCCACTTTGTGAAACTGCAGCAGGTTGGCAATTTCAAAGCTGCCGCTTCCATAGCTGAATGCCTTTACCATTACCATCAGCTTTACGCCGGGATTCAGCAACTGCTGGTATTGCTTCAGGTTATGCATAACTGACGAGAGGTTTATCTCCAAAACCGTCTGGTGTACTTTTGCTTCCAGCAAATGGCTGATGGCTTCAAACTCAAATATTCTTGCGCCTTTGAGCAAAATGGTTTCGTTAAAAAAGTGCAGTGAGTGAAAGTGCGCTTTAAAATCTGAAACTGATGAAAAAAAATGTGTTTGCGGAATATCGGCAAATGCCTGTTGTTGCTTAAAAATTTCGGGGCCGATGCCAATAAAGCGGTGAATATTTTTTTGCCGGAGGATGGCGGCGATGTCTGCATACAATTCATGACTGCTTTTGCCGCTTTGCAAAATATCACTCAATACCAATGTATGCGCCGGGTGCTGCTTTTGCTGTGCCAAAAAATCAAGTGCGATAGTGAGGGAATTAATATCAGCGCTGTAGCTGTCGTTGATGATGGAACAATTATTGATGCCCTGTTTTAATTCCAGCCGCATTTCCACGTTCCGCAATTGCTTCATCCTTGCTGCAATGGTTTCGCCCGGGATATTCAATTGCAGCAATACGCACCAGCAGGTAATGGCATTTTCTATGGAAGCATCGTCTGTAAACGGAATGGTGACGGTTTCCGGTTGACGATTTCCGGTTGGGCCCGTTCGGATTGCAGTTATTGTTGTATAGTCGTCTTCTTTTTTTATTAAAGTTATTTGCAGGTTATCGTTTTCTTTTTTGCCCCAACTAAATAATTCAAGTGTTTTTATTTTATTGGCAAAACTGATAACAGCTTCGTTCAGTTCAGGATTACCGGAGCCATAAACTAATAATTGGCTGTTGGAAAACAGTTGCAGCTTTTCATTTATTTTCTGGCGGATGTTCAAAAAGCCTTCGCTGTGCGCTTCGCCGATATTGGTAAACACACCGATAGTGGGTTCAATCATTTTTTCCAGGTTCTGCATTTCGCCGGGCTGTGAAATACCGGCTTCAAAAATGCTCAGCGTATGATGGCTGCCCATTTGCCATACACTCAGCGGTACACCTATTTGGGAATTATAACTTTTGGGGCTTCTTACAATGGAGAAATCTTTTTGCAGTAGCTGGTACAACCATTCCTTTACAATCGTTTTACCATTGCTGCCCGTAATGCCGATAACAGGAAATGAAAACTGCCTGCGGTGATAAGCCACCAGCAATTGCAAAGCCTTTAGCACATCTTTGACCTGCAAAAAATTAGCTTCTGCAAACGGCTTGATGGATGCAGCGTCCGTGGATCCATCCACTACAAAGTTTCTTACACCTTTTTCATATAACTCTGCAATAAACAATTTGCCGGAACGCCTGGCGCCGCCCAGTGCAAAAAACAAAGAAGTTTTGGGGAACAATAATTTCCGGCTGTCGAGCAATAAATGCTCAACAGGCGCATCATCATGCCGCTGCAAAAAGTTTGCATTAATGGCTTTAGCTATTTCAGGTATCGTGTACAATAATGGGCTTTTAATCATTCAAAATTATCCTCCCCGCCCGTTTCTTTTTTCCGCATAAAGATGGAATAAAAAATGGAGCCGCTGATACAAAGCAATATTACACCGAGGGAAATAAAAACCTGCACATTTTTGTCAATCCATTGGTTAAGCCAGTGCTCTGCCAGCATTTTTGCGCCAATGAAAATAAGCACAATGGCAATGCCCTGCTGCAGGTAATCAAATTTTGCTACAGCGCCCTTCAATAAGAAAAACAAGCTCCTTAAGCCGAGCACGGCAAAAATATTGGAAGTGTAGATTACTAATTTATTCATTGAAATGCCCATCACTGCCGGTATAGAGTCTAATGCAAATACAAGGTCAATGCCTGCCAGCAGCAATATTACCAGCGACAAAGAAGTGTAAAAGGATTTACCGCCTTCCCTTATCCTGTATTTGCCTTCGCCATCGTGCGCTACAATGGGCAGGTATTTGGTAAGGAATAAATACAGCTTTGACTCATGCGGCCTGAACTCATCGTCTTCATCAGCCGCAAACATTTTGTAACCGGTAAACAGCAAAAAGGCGCCAAATAAGTATAGTATCCATTCAAAACGTTCCACCAACGCCACGCCGGCGGTAATGAACAATACACGGAATACAATCGCCATCAATATACCCACCAGCAATACACGCCCATAGTATTTTTCTTTGATGCCGAATGCTGTAAAAATCAAAATGAAAACAAAAATATTATCAATGCTGAGGCTCCATTCCATCAGGTAAGCGCTGAGGTATTGCAGAGCTACCACCTGCCCCTGCTCCATCCACATAAATACAAAAAAAGCCAATGCCAGCACCACCCAGAAAAAGGTTTGCACCAGTGCGGTTTTAAGGCTGATGATTTTATTTTTTTTACTGAGCAGGCCAAGATCGAATGCCAGCGCAACGATGAGAACGACTCCAAAAACGAGGTATGTCAATTGTGTTCTGTCCATTATCCGGCATTAAAAAGTTTATATAGTGTACGGTCAGGCTATCGTATATTTCCTTCTTCTCCACCACTGGTACACAAATCCAAATAAGCATACCAACAAGATGGGTGCCGCAATGTTTATTATCTGCCAGGTTGCTCTTTGCTCTTCTGCTTTTTTAGGGTCCAGCAGGCGGAGTGTATAATCTTTACTTTTTGCTTCCATTAAACCGGAGCGGTCAATTAAATAATCAAGGCAGTTTTGCAGAAAATCCCTGTTGGCAAAAGGAAATTCCTTTTGTGTGCCGTAGGCAAACTGGTTCATGCCCATAGGTATCGGCTGGTTATTGGCGGCGCCGTTTAAAACAATATCACCGTCTGATACAATGATCATTTTGTTAGATGATAAGGAAGATGATAAAAAAGAGCCGCCGTATTTTTCAATTGAATCCCTCATGGCCTGCGAAAGCCTGTTCCTGTATACCGACTGGAATTTTCCTTCCAGTAAAACAGCAACAGGTATATCATGCTTTTTGAACAGCTCATTCTCTGGCGCATTCACATTTTCACGGCCACTGATAAGGGCAGGCGTGGAAATAGTTCTTGAATTGGCAGAGCTGCTGAGCAAAATTGTTTTTTGTATGCCATCTGCCTCCACGGTATCAATAGAGTTTACAAACTTGCCCGCCACCAGGCCGATATTTTTATTAATAGGGTGATTGGATTTTGTCTGGAACAAAGGGAAATAATTCCATTGCAGCCATTCGTACTGTCCGTTACCATTTACGTCAAAAGGCAGGAGATCACATTGCAGGTCCATTACCAGGTCACTGTTGATCCTTACGCCATAACGGAATAAAATATCATTTAAGTTAAGGCCCCGGTCGTAAGCGATTACTTCATTTTTTTGCTGCAGGCTGTCCATTTCGGCTTCCAGCTTGTCAACAAACAGCAGCACCCTTCCGCCATGCATTATATACTGGTCAATTTTTAATTTTTCTTCTTCGGTAAAAGTTTTGGTGGGCTTTACGATAAGCAACAAATTAAAAGTATCGGGTATCAGCGGCTGCGAATTGATATTAAGAGTGAAGAGCTGGTAATCTTTCTGCAATACATTTTGCGACAAGTCGTAAGTGTTGTAGCCCATAGGCTCTCCATTACCCGTGGAATAGGCCACCAATGGCTTTGTTTCGTAAGAAAGCTTATCAATGGCTTCGGCAAATTTGTATTCCATCAATGCTTAGGCAAGATCGACTACTCGCA
>JBEHYP010000024.1:0-36320 GCA_048498115.1 Bacteroidota bacterium
AATCCTTTTCAGCAGAAGCGATGGCTTCCGGCAGGGCAGTTTGCAGCACCGGCATTAGTGCCTCTTCGATGTGAACAGTAGCGAGGCCTGCGCCGCTCCTTAAGCATGCTTCGGCGCAAAGAATGGCAGCGCCCATCATGTTTTTGCTGCCGGCAAACAGCAATGCATGGCCATAATTGTATTTATGCGTAAATTCTTTTCTTGGCCGGTATACCGGCTGTGCCGTTTGTTTATCTATGGTGGAAAATATGGTAGCGGTATTCTGATAATATTCTTTATGCAAGCCAATGTTGAGCAAATGTATTTCGCCCGTGCATGCCGCATTTTCGGCAAACATAAAAGCCAGTTTATGGCACTGGAAACTCAGCGTATAGGTTGCCTGTATAATTATATTTCCTTTTGAGGAATCGTCTGCAAAAAGCCCGCTGGGCATATCAATGCTGATAACCACAGGGCTGTTTTGATTGATGTGTTGTACAAGTGCGGCTGCAGTTCCTTGCAGCGGCTTGTTCAGGCCTGTGCCAAACAATGCATCAATAATAATCTCACCGCCGGAAATTCCAGGGAAATCTTTTTCTGAATTTATTTCGGTAATGGTAATGTGCAGGGCCTTCAATTTTTCAAAATTGCCGGTGCAGTCAGGGCTTCTTTTACCGTTTAATGCAAATACTTTCACTGGCTGCCCATCAGATAATAACATTCTTGCAATGGCAAATCCATCACCGCCGTTATTGCCGTTGCCGCAAAAAACAACGAATTGTTTCCCGGGTGTCATATTTTCTTTTAGCCACCTGCAGCAGGCTGCCGCAGCTTTTTCCATCAGGTCAATGGAAGCAATGGGCTTGTGCCGGATGGTATATTCATCCCATTCCCGTATTTGTGGCGCAGCAAATATTTTCATTGCTTAAAAATATGAAAATATTGCAGAGGGAAAAGATTAGAAAGTATATCTTATAGAAAGCCCCAGCCCCGAAGATTCAAATGCCACTTTGCTGATGATGTTCAATTCAGGCTTCCAGTCGAGGGAAAGATTTAAAGGCAGTTCATCAAATTTATAGTCAGCGCCAATAATACCGGCAGCGCCAAAAAAAGTAGTACTGTTTCTTACGGCAAAATAACCGCCTGCGCCGGCAAACCACTGCAGGTGGCTTACTTCTGTAATAGGGAAATGCACTTCATACAAACCGCAGAGGCCAATACCATCATTAATGCCCAGGATACCTTCTACTGCTGCTTTTTCGTTCAGGAAATGTTTTACAGTAAAGCCTGCGGTAATGGCTGCTGAATTAGGGCCAAGGCGAAGGCCGGCTGCTGTTGTATAATCCTGTGCTTTTGCTGCAATTGCCATTGCAATGAGGAAGCAGCTTAACAAGATACTTTTTTTCATCGTGTCAATTTAGGAGTGCAAGTTGGAAAGGCATATTTAAAAGTATGCCATGCTTCCATAACTGCATGAAAAATTTCAGTTAAAGTAAATTGAAAATTAGTATGGAAGCCAATAAGGCTATTCAAACAGTTCCAGTTTGTTCTTGGGCCGCCTTGCATCCAGCCATTTAAAGCCGGCTAATTTTTTCTGGTCTTCCGGCGCCTGTTTCAGCGGGTACAAAGTGCCATCCACATCATTTATAAATTTCACTTTATTTACCGCCTTGTCAACAAAATAAATATCTATTACATCACCTTTACAACGGTTCATGCCGGTATAAGCGCTGTCATCGTCCTGGGGATAAAAAACACTTTCGGCGGGGGAGCCTTTTACCTTCATATAATCCATGGCGCCATTTTTAAAATACCCGTTAAGGGTGCGGCCGGCTATCTGGTTATACATTTGCCTGTTCAGCTCATTGATGATAATGCCATTATCAAAAACATATATCCTGTCTGCTTTTTTATTTTTTGTATACAGGTAAATCGTATCGCCGGATACCTGCGACTGGTGGCTGAATACCAGCGGATCTGTAAACAACCGGAACACCGAATCTTCCGATGAATAAAACAGGCTGTCGCATACCGCCTGCAGCGAATCATTGTATATCCTCACATGGTGAAAAGCCTGGAAGTACCGGATGGTGTCTTTGGGAATGCTGATGGCTGTATCTTTCATTGCCTGGCCGCCGTTTTGCCGGGTAGTGGCTTCTGTTTGGGTAGTATCTGCCCTGGCAGTTGTATCTGAGCTGAGCGCAGTGCCTTTATTGATAAAGCTGCTGTCTGCTGTTCGTGCAGCCGAATCTGTTACCTTGTTTCCATTTTCACCAATCATGTGCGATGAGTCAACCCGCTGTTTTGTATTGTTCAGGCTGCTGTCTGCCGTTTGTGTAACCGAATCCGTTATTTTATTTTCATTTCCGGCAATTATGTGGGATGAGTCAACTCCAGGTTTTTTATTTTTCAGGCTGCTGTCGGTAAGCTGTACAATGGTGCTGTCATTTCCTATCACGGTAGTTCGCTTCAGCGTATCTGTCTGCTCCAGTATTTTTTTTCCTGCAGAATCTTTTTTCATGATACCCGAAAACAAAGTGTCGGCCGCTACAAAAGTGCTGTCATTGCCTTCGCCTTTAAATATCAGCACGGGCTTGCGGGTAGCAAGAAACGAGCTGGTGATCCTGTTTAAAAATATCTGGTCGCCCAGTACGGTATAGCCGTTCACGCTGTCTTTTATCACGGCGCTGCCTTCTAATTGAGCATTGCCGCTGGCTTCATCAATAGCGCTTTTATCGGCCACATAGGTACGGGTGCTGTCTTTAAACACAGTGCGGTTGCCGAAAAAAGCCTTGCCGTTTTCCAGATCATAAGTGCCGCTGCTGGTATATACTTCCCCGCCGTCTTTATTTTTAATATGGGTACCGGTGATAAAAGTCACCACCTGTGTTTGTGTATTGTACAAAAGGCTGTCGGTGTCTATAATATACTTTGGATCGGTAAGGTGCACTTTCTTTTTAAAATACACAACTTTGGTGTCTGCATAATAAGTGCCTTCTTCGCTGGTGAGTATTGTTTTGCCATTTACAACCCTGCCGCCTTTTTTATAATTGCCGATGTTTGTTTTCAAATCGTATTCCAGCTCTTCTGTGTACAGCGTGCCTTTTTTATCTGTGAGCTTTACATCTTTTTTCAGGTAAGCCATACGGTCCTGCCCGATGTATTTAAGATACTGGGCATAGGTGTGGATACTGTCGTTTTGATTGATATGGATGTTGCCGAATGCTTCCATTATATTGGTATTCCTGTTAATGGCGGCGCTGTCGCAGTTAAAAAGCGTAAGTGCTTCTCTCAGCAGTACATCTCCTGCAATAGTTTGATAGGAAACAGTATCAACCAGCTTTTCCCTCAGGCTGTTGCCTTTTAAAATTTGTATAAGCCTTACGGTATCTGGAGAGGCGGGGGGAGGAGCAATAACAGTTTGTGCCACCGCTAATTGTTTTGCCCCCAGCATTGATATAAAAAATAAGAGCCTGTAGGTAGCAGTTGATTTCAAATCATTTTATTTGTTCCGTGCAATTTCTGTTTTTTTCTATAAAAGAAATCACAATTTTAAATGCAGCAGGTTTATTTGTAAGGTGCGTTGATGGTATCGGGCAATGGCACCATCAGCGGCCCGCTTTTATCTTTTTTACCGAATACGGAAATGTTGATGTAGCGTTTCGGGTGCAGGCGCAGGTCGTCAAGCAGCAGGTTCAGCTTGTTGGAAGTGGCATTAAGGTTATTGTACAATCTTGTATCGCTCATCAATAAGCCTAAAGAGCCTTTATCGCTGTTTACTTTTGAAAGAATTGACTTTAGCTCTGATACGGAACTGTTCAATGTGGCCAGCGTTGTTTCAATATCAAGCCTGGCAAACTTGCCTGTGGCAGTCTCCACGTTGCTCATGGTTTGCGCCAGCTTATCATTATTATTTTTTAAAGCGCCGGTAAATGAATTGAGGTTGTCAACAGTTTTGGCAACAGACCCTGTTTGTGCATTCAGCATCTGCTGCAATGAGGCGGAAGAAACGGCAAGGGCAGCGGTAGTCTTGTTCAGGTTTTCCATGGTGCCCCTGATATTGTTTTTGGTATTGGGATCAAATACATTGTTTACCGTGCCGAGCAATGTGTCCAGTGACTTTACGGCATTGGTTACCTGGTATAAAACAGGATCAAGCTTTTTCATGGCATCACCGATAATATCTGCCGTGGCAATGGTGCTGATAGTATCCCCGTCTTTTTTCAGCGCTTTGCTGTCGCCCAGTTTTATCTCCATCTGCACATTGCCCAGTAATGATTTTGTGATCACGGCGTAAGAATTATCAGGTATGTTCACATCATCTTTCATGTTGATGGTAGCCTTTATCTGCCGCATGTCCTTGCCGCCGTCTATATCATAAATGCTGCCCACTTCCTTACCATTGATCACAACAGAATTGCCTTTGGCGAGGCCCTGTATATCGCCAAAGCTGGCTATATATTGTGCATTTTTTCCGCCAATGCTTTTTCCTTTTAAAAAATTAAAACCGAGTATCAGTAATACTATAGCGATGGCCGTGAGGGCGCCTACTTTTGTTTCGTTAGAAATGTTCATGGGCAATTAGTTGATGAGGCTCAAAATTAAGGATTAAAATGTTAGCAGGAGATTAGTTGCCAGTGATTAGTGGCCAGTCATCAGTTATCAGGCAGCCTCCACCAACTGAGGCTGCCGATCACTGTTAATGCCTATTGCTGCACAGTGGCTTCCTTCAGCACTTTTTCTTCTTCTTTAGTAGTAACCACAGGGCTGTTGCCTTTGCCGCTTTCCAGTTGTTCCTTGTAGCGCTTGACGGCTCTGGCGATGGATTCGGCAATTTCCTGCTGGCCCTTTTCACTGTTCAGGTAGCGTTCATCATCATAGTTGGTGATAAAACCTGTTTCCACCAGCACGGCCGGCATATTGGTGGCCTGGAGCACCCAAATGCCTTTTGCCCGTTGATAAATGCCGAGCGCAGGCCTTTCTGTTTCTGCTATTTCATCATTGATAAAAGAAGCCAGCTTGATGCTTTTTTGCTGGTAACGCTGCACGTGCACCTGTGCCATCATCCTGTATTCGGGCCCGCTGAAGTCTATTTCGTTCAGGGCGCTGTCTGCACCGGAGCCAATTTCAATTTCTTCTTCTGCCTGCGAAGCTTCGTTTTTAATTACAGCGTTTGTTTTGGCATCGGTTTTATGTGCGGCAAACAGCCACATGCTGGTACCGGTACGTTTGCTGCCTATTTTATAATATTCGTATACCGGTACGGTAATAGTATACGGTGTGGATTTTTTCTTTTTCTTTTTCCCCTTGCCGGTATAGGTCACTTTATACCTTGTTTCCTGCCTGGTGCCTATCTGCCTGCGGCCTGTTTGCAAAGCTACAGCATCTGCATGTATACAGATAAAAAGATCTCCTTTATTTTCATTTGCTATGTCTGCTTTTTCACGGGGGTCCTGGTAAATATCGGTAGTACGGGTGGGCACTACTTTCACATCGGGCAATTGCTTTTTTAATTCTGCCACCAGTTTATTGCTGATGGCCAGCGTTACATTTTTTTCATAAGAATTTAATCCTCCTTCATACCCGCCATGTGCGCCATAGTCTTTACCGCCGTGGCCTGCATCTACAATAATCGTCTTTAACGTTCTTGGGGTTTGACCAATAGCAACAGCCCCGCAAACAAACATGGATATCAGAAGTGGTACACAAACTTTTATTTTGACCATAACCAAAAGCGGTTTACCAGGGGTTTAATTTATTTTTTATAAGGTTTTATTCACAACATCTTGCAGCGAATATGACTATTTTTGTCGCAACTGCAATGATGAAATACAAAGGTAAGACAAAATACATATCAGTATCAATAGCAATCGCCCTTGTAATTACGGCAACTGCGTTAGGTGCTGATAAGTTGCTTATTTCCGCTGCTTTTCATAATAGTTTTTGCAATACTTTAACTGCCGATTCATTACCTGCACCTAAAAAAATGCGGCCTTTTGTCCGCCCGGAAAAAAATGTGGCGGCTGCTGATACAACAATACCTCCCGGTAAAACAATAACAACCGATACTACTACTGTTCGGCAAATCAGTGATTCAATTCCCGGCAGCGATTCAACCGTTGTAGTGGCAGATACTTTCAACGTTAAAATGTCAAAGGATTCTTTATCTGCCCCTGTTTACTATCATGCGGATGATTCAATGGTGCTGGATGTGCCTGCAAAAAGAATTATTTTGTATGGAAACAACAGCACAGCCAAATATGAAGACAATGAATTAAAAGCGCCGGGCATTACGTTTGACCAAAAGAATAATATGATCACGGCCAGTTTTAAAAAAGACAGCACAGGCAAAGTGATTGCTTCACCCTCTTTTAAGCAGGGCGATCTGCTTACCGTAAGCGACAGCATTGCCTTTAATATGAAAACAGGCAAGGGTCTTACCAAGGGTACCTATACACAGGAAGGGGAAATGTTTGTATATGGTGAACGCATTAAAAAAGTAGATTCCACTTCTTTCTATGGCTACAGAACAAGGATCACTACCTGTAACCTCGATACGCCCCATTTTGCTTTTGTAAGCAAAAAGATAAAAGTTATTAATAAAAAATTTGCTGTTACAGGGCCTGTGCACCCTGAATTTGAAGGGGTGCCTTTGCCCATTATTTTGCCATTCGGCATTTATCCCATGTACCAGGGCAGGCATTCTGGATTGATAGCGCCTTCCTTTAATGCCAATGAACAATATGGCCTTGCGCTGGAAAATTTAGGGTATTACAAAGTGTTCAATGATAACTGGGATATAACGGCGAGGGGTACCTTTTATTCCTATGGCGGATGGACGATGAATTTAAGCCCCCGGTACCTTAAGCGTTACCGTTATACAGGCAATTTTAACCTGGATATCCAGCACCTGAAAGTGAATTTTAAAGGTGACCCGGATTACAGCGTGTCCAATAGCTTTAAAATACGGTGGAACCACAGCATGGACAGCAAGGCCAGGCCGGGGGTTACTTTCAGCGCCAGCGTGGATGCGGGCAGCAACAGCTTTAACAGGAATACGCCCAATAACCCTTTGCTTAATTATACCAACCAGATGTCTTCTTCCATCAGCTACAGCAAGGTATGGAAAGACAAGCCTTTTAATATTAATATCCTTGCCAACCACAGCCAGAACAGCAATACCAATTCAGTTGATATTACATTGCCAAGCGTAAATTTTAATGTAAACACTTTGTATCCTTTCAGGAGAAAAGAAGCGGTGGGTACTTTAAAGTGGTATGAAAATATCGGAGTGGCATTGAACACAAGCGCACAGAACCGAACCAACTTTTATGACGATACCGCCAACATCCTGCATGATCACCGTCCCATTTTTTCCCAGATATCACAAAACATGGTATGGGGTGTGCGCCACAGTGTGCCCATCTCACTTTCCCTGCCGCCCCTGGGCGCTTTGCAGGTATCCCCCGGCGTTAGTTACAGCGAAACATGGTACCAGAAAAAAACAATGTACAACTGGGATGAAGCCAATCGCAAATTGGATACCAGTATAAGCAAGGGCCTCTACACTGCAAGGGAAATGTCGTTCAGCCTTGGTCTTTCCACAAGGATATTCGGCATGTTTGGTTTTGGCAAAAATTCAAAAATACAGGCCATCAGGCATGAGATAAGGCCTACCATGAGCATCAGCTACAAGCCGGATATGAACGGCAAATATTTTTACTCGACACAGGTAGATACGTCTTTCAACTTCCGCCAGTTCAATGTATTTGATGGCAACCTGAACGCACCTTACGGCCAGGGTAAATTTGGCGGTATCAGCTTTGGCGTTGACAATAATATACAGATGAAAGTAAGGAATAAGGATACCAGTGCGGATGCGAAAAAAATTACATTGATAGATGGGTTCAGCATCAACGGCGGTTATAATTTCCTGGTTGATTCTTTCCGCTTTTCAAACCTCAGCATGAGTGCCAGGACTAACCTGTTTGACAAAATCAATATCACCTTCAGCTCATCGCTTGATCCTTATCAGTATGATACCACAGGCCGCAGGATAGACCGCCTGGTTTGGAAAGACAAATTGCTGACACTTGGCAGGATGATGAGCGGCAGCGTTTCACTTTCCACCAGCTTTACGGGAGGCGATAAGCAGAAACAGGCGCAAACAAAGCAGGCATTGAGCAATGGGGTGAATCCTTATACCGGCCTTCCGCTGACGGAAGAGCAGGTGGAGGCAGCTTATATCAGCAATAACCCTGCAGATTATACTGATTTCAGCATTCCCTGGTCAATAAATATCGGGGTTGGGTACAATTTTTCCAAATCGTATTACCGCCCTGAGCACAGGTTCCGTACCACTACGGGTGCCAATGCCACATTCAGCGGCAGCCTGAAGCTTACGGAAAAATGGCAGATAGGTTATAACGGCAGTTATAATTTTTCAACCAAAGAGGTTGGCTTAATCTCGTTTTCCATAGCCAGGGAAATGCACTGCTGGCAAATGGCTATTTCGCTCTCCCCGGCAGGAAGGACAAAATTTTTCTCTGTTATCATTAGTCCCAAATCAGCGTTGCTGAGGGATCTTAAAATAAACCGTTCCAGGTATTTCTACGATCTGCAGGGAAGGTAACTGCTGCTGCATTTGCTTATTTTTGCCCGCATGAATGTATTATGGCTCGCAAGCTGGTATCCTAACAGAACAGCACCCTTTAACGGTGATTTTATTGAGCGCCATGCAAAAGCCGTAGCCTCATTTGTAAAAACGCTTACAGTAATTGCTGCTGTAAAAGACGATACACTCCCTATTGGTACTTCCGAAATTGAGCGCAGGCAGGAGAATAACATCACTACATATATTATTTATTATGGCCGCAGCAGATGGGGGCGGGTTGTTGAAAAAATATTTTCCACACAAAAGTTTTTATCGCTGCACAGGAAACTGTTTTCAACATTGCTGAAAGAAAATGGAAGCCCTGATATTGTTCATGTGCATATAGCCATGAAAGCCGGCTTGTTTGCAAGGGAATTAAAACGAAGATATGATATACCTTACGTTGTTACTGAGCACTGGACGGGATATTTTGAGAACTCTCTTCATAATATTAATACAAAGGGAATTTTATTCAGGGCACTTACAAAAGCTGTTTTAAAAAACGCTTCTTTATTATTGCCTGTAAGTAATTATTTAGGCGAAGTGATTAAAAATAAAATAACCAGCGTAAAATATACTACTGTGCCTAACGTGGTTAATACAGCTGTTTTTTTTCCTGTGCAAAAAGCCAAAGATGAAACCCTGCAATTGGTGCATGCTTCCATTATGGGCTACCAAAAAAACATGGAGGCCGTGATAGAAGCGTTGGATATTTTTAAAGCAAGGGGCGGAAGATTCTTGCTGCAGGTTTTCGGGCCGCCGCCGGCACATCTTATTGAGTTGGTAAAGCAAAAAGGCCTGGATAAGGAGATTGTTTTTAGAGGAGAAGTGCCGCAGGCAGTATTGGCTCCTGCTGTGCAGGCAGCAGATGCATTGGTTTTATATTCCAGGTACGAAACGTTTGGCTGTGTGCTGATAGAGGCCAATGCCTGCGGGATACCCGTTATCGTTAGTAAATTTCCTGTGTTTAATGAGTTTATCACAGAAGGCATCAACGGCCTTTTTGCAGAGGGCGATAATCCTGAAGCTTTGGCAGCTGTGCTGGAAAAATTTTATGTAATAAGAAATAGTTTTGACAAAGACAAAATTGCTGCCCGGACAAAAGAAAGATTTGCGTACGGCGTGGTGGGAAAAATGATAAGGGATATATATGAGCAGTATGCCGTCAGCCCTTGCTGCTGAAGATATTTTTTATATAAGCAACGGTTTCTTTTGCCACGCTGTTTTTAAAAACAAAATACTGCACACTGCCGTAAACGCCTGCGCAAAGCGGTATGCCCGCTGTGAGCACTGCCAATGGTGATGGAAAAATATGCCTGCACAAAACAGCCATGGGAAAAAACAGCACCGCTAAAATGATTGTTTGCAAAATGCCTGCTTTGCCGGTCTCAATCCTGATAAACTTTGATGCCATGATGCCGCCTGCAACAGCCACTGTAAGCTCAGTGCCCAATGCGGCCAGTGCCGCTCCTTTGGCTGCCCAATAAGGCACCAGTAAAAAATTCAGCGAAATGCTGATAATGCAACCGGCAAGCGCCGTTATTAAAAATTTTCTCTCCTGCTTAAATGCAACCAGCACCTGGTAGCAAAAAACATTGCTGATGCCAATAATAAGCGGTAAAAATCCAAGCAATTGCATCAAAGGTACCGCGGGCATAAATTTATCCCCTGCGATTACCTGTATTATCTCGGGTGCAAAAATAAAAAGTCCTGTGCAGGCCGGCACACCTGCAGTGATGATGAAATTTAAAAATTTGTCAAGATATTTTTTTGCCCCGTCTTTATTACCGGATGAAAGCAGGAAAGAAATACGGGGCAGCACTACTGTGCCTGCCGTTATCAGCATGGTCGTGGCGAGTCTTATCATTTTGAGTATGGTGGTATAATAGCCTACCTGCTGCTCATTTTTTGTAATGTATTCAAGTATAATCGTATCGAAATATTCGTATATGCCGATAGCAGAAGAAGTGAGGAATAAATGAAAAAGAGGGGTGAAATGCTGTCTCAGGTTAAGGGCGCCGTTATCAAATTTATTTTCACTGATGATCCTGGCAGCATTTAAAATGGCATTGAGCAGCATGGCGGCAGTAAAGATGCCAAAGTACAGCACATAGTCATTGCTGCTTTTTACAAGCAGGAAAAAGCACAGCAGCATTCCTGTTTTGATGATAATATCCCTTACTGCTGCAAACTTAAAATATTCCATGCCCCGTATATACCAGTCAAATGAAAAGGAAGCGACAAGTATATTGGCTGCACCCAGCAGGTACAGTATTTTATCCTGCTGCGGCCTGTACCACATCAGCAATAAGAATATAGCAGCGCATAGTACTGATATTGCAATATGAACAACGGCGAGCTCTTTTACCAGCTGAGCTTTTTTTGGGGCATTATTCCTCAGCATGGCTGTTTCCCGGGTGGCATACAGCGGTATTCCCAAAGCGGAAAGAATAATGAAAACCTGCGCTGCAAAATCAACATAATTTACTTTTCCAAGGTTGCCGGGGCCAAGCACACGGGTAATGTATGGATAGGTGGCTAACGGCAACAACACCTGGCTTGCAGAAACCAGCAACTGGTAAACGAATTTATTTTTAAGCCCTGTCACCTGTACAAATTGTTGCTGCGTAAATTAAGGTTCTATTTTGAAAGAATATGGATTTATTGAAAAATGAGAAGTAAAGCCGCTTTTTTTATTTGGCACGGAAACCTAATTTTGGCGCATGTCAGCAGAAAAAATCATCGGGGACTGGAAGAAGAAAATCTTTAAGCCATTGTACTGGCTGGAAGGAGAGGAAGATTATTACATTGACCTGATGATGAATTATGCAGAGCATAAGATATTGAATGAAAGCGAGGCTGGCTTTAACCTTTCTGTATTCTATGGCAAGGATGCCAACTGGAGCGATGTGGTGAATGCCTGCCGCCGCTACCCGATGTTTGCAGAAAAGCAGGTGGTACTGCTGAAAGAGGCCCAGCAGATGAGGGACATTGATAAGCTGGAACCGTATATTGAAAACCCGCTGGTCTCCACCATTTTTGTAGTGAGCTACAAAGAAAAAACGCTTGATAAAAGAACGAAGCTCTACAAAACCATCAAGAAAGACGGCGAAGTGTTTACTTCCGAAAAAATACGGGACTATAAAATGGTGGAATGGGTGAAGGATTATTTGCAGCAGCAGGCATTTGAAATGACACCCAAGGCCATTGCGCTGCTGGTGGAATTTGTGGGCAATGACCTGAGCCGTGTTACCAATGAAATTGAAAAGATAACCGTCAACCTTGGCAGCCGCAAAACCATTACGGAAGATGATATAGAAAAATATGTAGGCATCAGCAAGGAATACAATGCCTTTGAATTGCAGAATGCGCTTTCAGTAAAAGATATGGCCAAAGCCATTAAAATTATCCAGTATTACGAAAGTAATCCCAAGGCAGCGCCGATACAGTTGGTGCTTCCTTCGCTGTATAACTTTTTCAGCAGGCTCTACAGCATATTTGGAATGGCGGATAAAACCGAGAATGGCGTAAAATCCCTTTTTTATAATAACCCTTATGCTGCTAAAGAAGGATTGGCTGCCGCAAAATTATACGGCTATGAAGGCGTGGAAAAAGCGTTGTTGCTGCTGCATGACTATAATTTAAAAAGCGTGGGCATCCACAGCGGGGATGTAAGCGATGGTTCGCTGATGAAGGAAATGGTGGTGAAGATGATGAAGTGAACGGTTTACAGTTTTCGTTTATGGTTCAGTACTTTTGAAGCCATTCCATCACTTGTTCCTTATCCCTCCCCAGTTGTTCTTTCAATTCTTCCAGCCCGTTAAATTTTTGCTCATTGCGCAGGCGCTTATGTACATGAATGGTTAGTGTACTTCCGTAAATTTCTTTATCAAAATCAAAAATATTTACTTCTATCATCCGGTGTATACCTTCCACGGTGGGGCGTATGCCAATATTCATCATGCCGGGATAAACATCCTTGTCCAGCCCCACTTTTACGGCATATACACCATTGCCGGGTATCAGTTTTTTTTCTTCTGTCACATTGATGTTGGCGGTAGGATAGCCAATCGTCCGTCCAAGCTTATTGCCTTCTGCCACGGTGCCGCTGAAAAAATAAGGATAGCCTAAATATTCGTTGGCGGTTTCAATATTTCCTTTTTGCAGGGCCTGCCTGATGATGGTGCTGCTGATGGTATTATTTTGCAGCATAAACTCCGGTATTTCTTTCACCACGTAATTATACTCCTTTGCTTTTGCTTCCAGTAATGCAAAATTGCCGCTGCGGCTTTTGCCGAAGCGGTGGTCGTGGCCAATGATGATGGTATGCGGATGAAAAGTCTTTACCAAAAAATCCTCAATGTAATTTTCTGCCGACAGCAGCGAAAATTCTTCGGTAAAAGGTGTTACCACCAAATGATCGATGCCATATTTTTCCAGCAGTGAAATTTTTTCCGGTAAAGAGTTCAGTAAAAACAATTCAGCCTGGTTGGCGGCAATCACCTGCCGGGGATGCGGGTGAAAAGTGATGATAACGGTCTCTCCATTGAGCCGCTTTGCCTCGTCCAGCATCATTTGCAGTATTTGCTGGTGGCCTTTATGCACACCGTCAAAAGTGCCGATGGTAACCACGGCGTTTTTAAAAGCCGGCAGGTTGTTTATATCAGTATGTACTGTCATATAAAAGAGGTGCAAAATTAATTGATAATTTTTTAATGGATAATTGAACGGGGAAACTATTTTAAGAGCGGGCTATTTTATTGCAGAATTGCTAAATGGTTAAATTGTTGTTGAGGCTTCTTAGTATGATATTTCCCCTAACAATTTAACAATACAACCATTCAACAACCGGGAAATGATTACTGGTAACTTACAGTTTCTTAGTTTTGCGGCACAAATTTAACTATGAGCCTTTACAGTAAGCGTGGCGTTTCCGCACAAAAAGAAGAAGTGCATGCTGCCACCAAAAACCTTGACCAGGGGCTTTTCCCTTTCGCTTTCTGCAAAATTTATCCTGATTACCTGGGCAATGATGATAGCTTCGTGAATGTAATGCATGCGGATGGCGCCGGCACCAAAAGCATACTGGCCTATTTGTACTGGAAAGAAACCGGCGATACCAGCGTATGGAAAGGAATAGCGCAGGATGCCATTGTGATGAACCTTGATGACCTGCTTTGCGTGGGCATTTATGATAATATCGTTTTCAACAGCACTATTGACCGTAACAAGCATTTGATACCTGGAGAAGTGCTGTCGCAGATCATCCACGGCTCACAGGAATTGTTTGATACACTGAAAAATTTTGGTGTGCATATTCATTACCTTGGCGGTGAAACGGCTGATGTGGGCGATGTGGTAAGAACGGTGGCTGTAAATGGCACTATGACCTGCCGCTGGCCTGAAAATAAAATAATCAGCAACGAAAAAATACAACCCGGCGATGTGATAGTGGGCCTTGCCAGCTATGGGCAATCCACTTATGAAACAGTTTATAACAGCGGCATTGGCAGCAATGGACTCACCAGTGCAAGGCATGATGCGCTAAGTAAATTTTACGCAGATAATTTTAAGGAGAGCTATGACAATAATCTTTCAGCGGATGTTGTTTACATTGGCAAAAATAAATTAACCGATCAAGCCGATGCCCAGCTCTCCGCGTTCGGTTCTTCCCTCTCTATAGGACAGCTTTTATTATCTCCCACGAGAACCTATGCGCCGGTATTAAAACAATTGCTGGAAACTCATTTTGACAAAATACATGGCCTTATCCATTGCAGCGGCGGCGGGCAAACCAAGTGCATGAAATATTTGCCCGGTAATTTTAAAATTGTAAAAGATAATTTATTTGCCGTGCCCCCGGTGTTCCGGATTATTAAAAACAACAGCGGAAGCAGCTGGAGGGAAATGTATGAAGTGTTTAACATGGGTTGCCGCCTGGAAATCTATTGTAATGAAAAAGATGCGGCCTTGATGATTGAAGCTGCACAATCATTTAATATTGATGCACAGGTTATCGGCAGGGTGGAGGAAAGCAGCAAAAAAGAATTGCTGCTGATAGCGAACGGGGAAGAAATAATATATTGAATGCAGGCAGGCATCAATAAATAAAATTTATAAATCACGAGCCTGGCCGCTAGGCTTTTTATTATTCATAAGCCTGAAAGGCTTGCATTTTCCGTCATTCGTTTTTAACTTACCGTTCAGTAGCTGTAAAGGAATAATTATTGCTTTGTTGAATGTGCCCATGCTTCAATTTTTACGGGAACCAAGCAGGAATAAGAAAAACAGTGCGTATTGCTTTCTATGAATCCGCAACATCTGTGGAAATATTTGCACGGACTGGGGAATTGTTTTTATGGCGCAATGGAATTGATATTTTTCTGCGAAAATAAATTTTATATATAATGAGAAACCTGAGAACTAAAGCCAATAGTTCCGCAAATGGAATGCAAAATGGCTCTTTAGAATACGCAACCCAGGTCCTTTCTGCCCCTAAAAAAAGAAAACCTGCCTTTGCCAGTGGCAAAACGATTACAGCCGGCACTGCTTCAGAAAATTTTGATGAAAAGCTGCTGCTGAAAGTATTAACCGAAGTTAAGAACGGTAATTTTTCTGTGAGGATGCCTATTGATGAAGCAGGCATGAACGGGAAAATATGCGATGCTTTAAACGAAATCATTTCTTTAAACGAAAGAATGATGCTGGAGTTTACCAAGGCAGGCCACATCATCGGCCGGCAGGGAAAGCTGATGCAGCGCATAGAAGTGCCCAATGCAAAAGGTTCATGGGGCACCGGTGTTGATTCACTGAATACATTGATATCCGACCTGGTTCACCCCACCATTGAAATTGCCCATGTGATAAGCTCTGTGGCAAAGGGCAACCTGTCGCAGGAAATGCCTTTGGAGATTGGTGGCCATGCATTAAAGGGGGAGTTTGCAAGAATTGCAAAAGAAGTGAATGACATGGTGAAGCAATTGAATTTATTTTCGATGGAAGTAACCCGTGTGGCAAGGGAAGTGGGCAGCGAAGGTAAGCTGGGCGGGCAGGCAAAAGTAAAAGGAGTGGCCGGCGTATGGAAAGATTTGACGGACTCTGTGAACCAGATGGGCAGCAATCTTACAGCACAGGTAAGAAATATTGCAGAAGTAACCACCGCCGTGGCAAAAGGCGATCTCTCCAAAAAAATTACCGTGGATGTGAAGGGGGAAATCCTGGAATTGAAAAACACTATCAACACGATGGTGGACCAGTTGAACTCCTTTTCATCCGAAGTAACCCGTGTGGCGCTGGAAGTGGGTACCGAAGGAAAGCTCGGTGGCCAGGCGCAGGTAAAAGGGGTGGCCGGTACATGGAAAGATTTGACGGACTCTGTGAACCAGATGGCAAGTAACCTTACAGGCCAGGTGAGAAATATTGCGGAAGTAACTACTGCTGTGGCAAAAGGTGACCTTTCAAGACAAATTACGGTGGATGTAAAAGGAGAAATCCTGGAATTGAAAGATACTATCAACACGATGGTGGACCAATTAAATTCCTTTTCATCCGAAGTAACCCGTGTGGCAAGGGAAGTGGGCAGCGAAGGCAAGCTGGGCGGGCAGGCGAAAGTAAAAGGGGTGGGTGGTGTATGGAAAGATCTGACGGACTCTGTAAACCAGATGGCAAGTAACCTTACAGGGCAGGTAAGAAATATTGCGGAAGTAACCACCGCTGTGGCAAAAGGAGATTTATCAAGAAAAATTACCGTGGATGTGAAGGGAGAAATCCTGGAATTGAAAAACACAATCAATACCATGGTGGACCAGCTAAACTCTTTTTCATCCGAAGTAACCCGTGTGGCGCTGGAAGTGGGTACCGAAGGAAAGCTTGGCGGCCAGGCACAGGTAAAAGGCGTGGCCGGTACCTGGAAAGATTTGACGGACTCTGTGAACGGGATGGCATCCAACTTAACAGGGCAGGTAAGAAATATTGCGGAAGTAACCACCGCTGTGGCAAAAGGAGACTTGTCAAGAAAGATTACGGTGGATGTGAAAGGAGAAATCCTGGAATTGAAAAATACCATCAACACGATGGTGGACCAGTTGAATGCCTTTGGCTCCGAAGTAACCCGTGTGGCAAGGGAAGTGGGTAGTGAAGGTAAGCTGGGTGGACAAGCAGACGTACCTGGTGTAGCTGGTACATGGAAAGACTTAACAGACTCTGTAAATAAAATGGCCAGTAACCTTACCTCGCAGGTGAGAAACATTGCGGAAGTAACCATTGCGGTGCAAACAGGTGACTTATCGAGAAAGATTGACGTGGATGTGAAGGGAGAAATCCTGGAATTGAAAAATACTATTAACACGATGGTGGAGCAGTTGAGAAGCTTTGCATCGGAAGTAACCCGTGTGGCAAGGGAAGTGGGTAGTGAAGGTAAGCTGGGCGGGCAGGCAGCGGTAAAGGATGTGGGTGGTGTATGGAAAGACCTGACAGACTCTGTGAACGGAATGGCATCTAATCTAACAGACCAGGTGCGTAACATTGCGGAAGTAACCACCGCTGTGGCAAAAGGCGATTTGAGTAGAAAAATTACTGTAGATGTAAAAGGTGAAATTTCAGAATTGAAAAATACCATCAACACAATGGTGGATCAATTGAATTTGTTTGGCTCCGAAGTAACCCGTGTAGCAAGAGAAGTAGGTAGCGAAGGTAAACTGGGTGGTCAGGCTGATGTGCCCGGTGTAGCTGGTACCTGGAAAGACTTAACGGACTCCGTAAATAAAATGGCCAGTAACCTTACATCGCAGGTGCGTAACATTGCGGAAGTAACAACAGCTGTGGCTAACGGTGACCTTAGCCGTAAAATTGGCGTGGATGTAAAAGGAGAAATCCTGGAATTGAAAAATACCATCAACACGATGGTTGACCAGCTCCGTGGCTTTGCATCAGAAGTAACCCGCGTGGCAAGGGAAGTGGGTACAGAGGGTAAATTGGGCGGCCAGGCCAACGTACCCGGTGTGGCTGGCACCTGGAAAGACCTGACAGATTCGGTGAACGGTATGGCCAGTAACCTTACTGACCAGGTAAGAAATATTGCCGAAGTGGCCATTGCGGTAGCCAACGGTGATATGAGTAAAAAGATAACCGTTGACGTTAGGGGCGAAATCCTGCAACTGAAAGAAACACTTAACACGATGGTTGACCAGCTCCGTGCCTTTGCATCGGAAGTAACCCGTGTGGCAAGGGAAGTGGGTACGGATGGTAAGCTGGGCGGCCAGGCATTTGTGCCCGGTGTGGCCGGTACCTGGAAGGATTTGACAGACTCTGTAAACTCCATGACGGGCAACCTTACAGGGCAGGTGCGTAACATTGCCGAAGTAACAAAAGCGGTAGCATCCGGCGACTTATCTAAAACAGTAACGATTGATGTAAAAGGGGAAATTCTTGATTTGAAATATACCATTAATACAATGGTGGAACAGTTGAACTCATTTGCATTTGAAGTAACCCGTGTGGCAAGGGAAGTGGGCACCGAAGGCAAGCTGGGTGGCCAGGCAGAAGTAAAAGGCGTGGCCGGCACCTGGAAAGATTTGACCGACTCCGTGAACATGATGGCGAGCAACCTTACCAACCAGGTGCGTGGCATTGCCAAAGTGGTAACAGCGGTGGCTACGGGTAATTTAAAGCAAAAGCTGACGATTGTATCCCGTGGTGAAGTGGCGCAATTGACAGACACCATCAATGAAATGATTGATACACTGGCCTTGTTTGCTGACCAGGTAACTACCGTGGCCCGTGAAGTAGGTGTGGACGGGCAGTTGGGCGGGCAGGCAAGTGTACCCGGCGCATCCGGTACCTGGAAAACACTGACAGAAAATGTGAACCAATTGGCGCAAAACTTAACTACACAGGTGCGCTCTATTTCCGAAGTGGCTTCTGCTGTAACAAAAGGTGACCTAACGAGAACGATTAGGGTAGAAGCGAAAGGCGAAGTGGAAGCATTGAAGGATACCATCAACCAGATGATCGCCAACCTGCGTTCAACCACCTTGTTGAACCAGGAGCAGGACTGGCTGAAATCAAACCTTGCAAAATTTACACAAATGCTGCAGGGGCAAAGGGATTTGAAAACGGTTACACAGCGTATCCTTTCCGAACTGGCGCAGGTAGTTACCGCACACTGGGGCGCTTTTTATATTTTAAAGCAGGATGAAGACTCTCAAAATGTAAAACTGAGCTTGTTTGCTGCTTACGGATACAAATCAGATAAAAATATTCCTGCTGAATTTGCCATTGGCGAAGGGCTGGTGGGACAGGTGGCTTTTGAAAAAGAAAGAATCATCCTTTCCAATGTGCCGGGTAATTATATCAAGATAAGCTCGGCGCTGGGTAAAGCAAAACCGTCCAATCTTATCATTCTTCCTGTGTTGTTTGAAAACAAAGTGAAAGCGGTGATAGAACTGGCTTCGCTTGATACTTTCAGCCAGACGCACCTGGACTTTTTAAGCCAGCTGACAGAAAGCTTCGGTATTGTGCTGAACACTATTGAAGCCAACACCCGTACGGAAGAACTGCTGGCGCAGTCACAATCACTGGCAGGTGAATTGAAAATGCAGCAGGAAGAGCTGAGCCGTACCAATGACGAGTTGCAGGATAAAGCATTGCTGCTGGTGAAGCAGAAGAATGAAGTGGAAGAAAAGAACAGGGAAGTGGAAGAAGCAAGGCGCTCGCTGGAAGAAAAAGCAGAACAGCTGCAGCTAACGTCAAAGTATAAGTCAGAATTCCTGGCAAACATGTCGCATGAATTGAGGACACCGCTTAACAGTTTGCTCATTCTTGCGCAGCAATTGTACGAAAATGCAGAAGGCAATTTGAATGAAAAGCAAATACGCTATGCAAAAACGATCCATTCCTGCGGTGATGATCTTATTCAATTGATCAACGATATTCTTGACCTGTCTAAAATTGAATCAGGCTTTATTTCTGCAAATATGTCGCCGGTACGCTTTTCAGAAATTGCCACTTTTGTGGAAACTACTTTTAAGCCTATATCAGAAGCAAAGCACCTGCGTTTTACGATTGAAACAGACAGTTCATTACCGCCATCAATGGAAACGGACCTGCAGCGCCTGAACCAGATATTGAAAAACCTTTTGTCAAACTCATTCAAGTTTACTGAAAAAGGTGAAGTGAAGCTGAAGATATATGAAGCCAGCAAAACATGGAAGCTGAACAATCCCAACCTGGATGCAGCTAAAAAAGTGGTGGCATTTGCCATCAGCGATACAGGCATTGGTATACCGGATGAAAAGCAGAATATCATCTTTGAAGCATTCCAGCAGGCCGAAGGCTCCACCAGCCGTAAATACGGGGGTACGGGGTTGGGACTTTCTATCAGCCGTGGCCTGGCAGAACTGCTGGGTGGCAGCATTGAGCTGGAAAGCCAGTTATCGCAGGGCAGCACTTTCACTTTGTATTTGCCCATCGAAAGCGTAACAGCCGTAGTTTCCAAGGAAACAACAGACAATCTGACCGCATTGCAGCAATATAAAATAGGGGAAGACAAAACAGAAATAGACAGCCTGCTTAGCTCCATCACAAGAGCTTCATCAACTACGGGCGATGCCAAAAACCTGAGCATTGTAAATGAAATGATCAATGATACAGGCGATGACAGGACGAATATTTCGCCCGGGGATAAAGTGCTGCTGGTGGTGGAAGACGATCTGCGTTTTGGAAAGATCATGATCGAAAAAGCGCACCAGAACAATATGAAGGCCATAGTGGCGGTAAGCTATATTGAAGTGTTTGATTTTATCAACCGTTTTACGCCGGTGGCCATAACGCTTGATGTAAAGCTGCCCGACACCAGCGGCTGGAAAGTGCTTGATATGCTGCGGAACGATTTGAATTACCGCCATATCCCTATCTACCTGATTTCCGGCGAAGAAAACAGGGGGCTTGCCATGAAGAGGGGCGCCAGAAGCTTCTTGCTGAAGCCGCTGGACAATGAATCGCTGAATGAATTGTTTGATGACATACGCTCTATCAGCAAAAAGGAAGCAAAGAATGTGCTGATAGTGGAAGATAATGAGATCGATTCTTCACAAATAGCAAAAATGATCTCCTTTAATAACCTGATGCTGGATATTGCAGATACAGGGCAAAGGGCATTTGAATTACTGAATGACAAGCCTTATGACTGCATTATACTGGATTATTCACTGCCCGATATTTCAGGCATTGACCTGGTGAACAAGGTAGGAGAGGTAAAGCAAAAAGCCACCCCGGTAATTATGTATTCTTCCCGGGATTTTAATAAAACAGAATTGAGCCATATCAACCGTACTTCCAACAGCGTGGTGCTCAAAGGCGTGAATTCGCTGGAAAATCTCCTGGAAGAAACAGTAATTCATCTGCACATTAACCAGAAAGAGCTGCCGCCGGACAAGCAGCGCATCATAGAAGGGATACGGGTGAAAAACGATATACTAACGGGAAAGAATATCCTGGTAGTGGATGACGATGTAAGAAACCTTTTTGCACTTACCACCGTGTTTGAAAGGCTTAATATCAACACCATCACTGCCGAAAGCGGTAAAGAAGCAATTGATATCATCAATAATGACAGCCCCAATGTTGATATGGTGCTGATGGATATTATGATGCCTGAAATGGACGGGTATGAAACCATACAGAAAATAAGGCGTGAGCACAAAAACAGCACGCTGCCCATTATTGCCGTTACCGCCAAAGCGATGAAAGGCGACCGCCAGAAATGCATTGAAGCAGGCGCTTCCGATTATATTACCAAACCGTTAAAGATCGACCAGCTGCTTTCGTTGATGCGTATCTGGTTTTACAAATAAATACCTATGAAAAAAAGGATCTTATTGGTTGATGACAGGGAGGATAATTTGTTGTCAATGGAGGCAATACTTGGGCCGGATGGTTATGAGCTGGTAAAAGCAAATTCAGGCAGGCAGGCGCTGAAGATTTTGCTGAATGAATTTGACTTTGCGCTGATACTGATGGACGTAAAAATGCCCAATCTCAATGGCTTTGAAACGGCTTCTCTTATTTATGAAAGGGAAAAGCTGCGGCACATTCCCATTGTGTTTATCACTGCCAATAATTACGGTGATGAAAATATTTTTAAGGGCTACCGCTCTGGTGCCGTGGATTACATTTATAAGCCTGTAAACCCTGACCTGCTGAGGGCAAAAGTGTCTGTATTTATAGAGCTGTATACCAAAACAAGGCAGCTCGTGGTGCAGGAGCAGAAGCTCAAAGCCATTAATAAAAGCCTCCAGAATGAAATAAATGAAAGGGAATTTTCAGAACAAAAAGTGAAAGAGCTTAACACGGAGCTGCTTGAAAATATTGACCGCCTGCAGGCAGCCAATAAAGATCTTGACCGTTTTGCTTTTATGTCATCCCACGACCTGCAAGAGCCTTTGCGTAAAATAAGGACGTTCAGCGACCTGCTGTATTCGAGGTACAAAGAATCCCTGGATGAAAATGCAGTGAAGTACATTAACCGCATACAAAATGCAGCCGAGCGCATGCAAAAGCTGGTAACGGATATTCTTGAATTCTCAAAAGTGCCTTATGATGATAACAGTTTTATAAACACTAATCTCAACGTGCTGATAGATGAAGTGATTGCTGATATGGATACTGTTGTTGCTGAAAAAAAGGCAAAAATCGAAGTGAAGCCTTTGCCTTCGCTGGATGTAAAGCCTGGACTGATGCGGCCTTTATTTTCCAATTTGATAGGCAATGCACTCAAGTACAGCAAGGCTGGTGTAGAGCCGGAAATAAGCATTTATGCCGAAGAGATAAAAAACAAAAAAAACAATGATGGGATAAACGGCAATCATCCGGGGAAATTGTGCAGGATATATGTAAAAGATAACGGCATCGGCTTTGACCAGAAATATGCCGAACAGATATTTGATATGTTTGTAAGGCTGCATGGCAACAGCGAATACGAAGGCACAGGCATCGGGCTGGCACTGTGCAAGCAAATTGTGGAAAAGCACCGGGGCTTTATCTCGGCGTTAAGCAAAGAAAATGACGGCGCTACCTTCATTGTATCGCTGCCGGTAAAGTGATGAGCTGGTTTTTAATTGTAATTGCCCTGACACAACAATAGTTTATGAAAGCACCTGTAAGAATACTGGTAGTAGATGATGATGAAGAAGATTTCTTTATCATTAAAGAATATATCGGCGCAATAAAAGAGCAGCAGTTCGTGGTGGAATGGTGTGCACAATACCCTGATGCCCTTGAAAAAATAAACGGGCATAAATATGATATTTACTTTATCGATTATTTCCTGGGCGCCAATACCGGCCTTGACCTGATTAAAGCCGCTATCGAAAATAATTGCGAAAATCCACTGATACTGCTTACGGGAAACGGCAACCGTACCATTGACATGAAAGCCATGGAAATCGGCGCTTTTGATTATCTTGTAAAAACAGATCTTAATACAGAAAAGCTGGAGCGCTGCATACGTTATTCCCTTGACAGGGCTACTTCTTTAAAAGCCCTGCGTGACAATGAAAGAAGGTTCCGGAATATTTTTGAGCGTTCCAAAGACACTGTATTTATTGCCAACGAGCAGCTTGATTTTACCGAAATAAACGGTGCTGCCTATTGCCTGCTCGAATACAGCCGTGAGCAATTAATGCACATGAATTTATACACTTTTATAGCCAACCCGGAAGATGCGGTATATATAAAGAAAATGCTTGCAGGCACAGGCCATGTGCTGGACAAGGAAATTGAAATTGTTGCCCGGGATTCCGGTAAAAAGAATTGCATCCTTACCCTTTCAGAAGAAACGGATATTAACGGCAGCATTTATATACAGGGTATTATACACGAAATAACAGCATTAAAAAAAGCAGAAAAGATAACGCTGGTGCTGGAAAAAATGAACATGGCAAGCCGCATGGTGCGTACCATGGCACATGAAATACGGAACCCCTTGAACAACGTTTTGCTCTCTGTTGAATACCTTTCCACGATGTATGATAACGAGGAGTATAATAATTACCTTGATATTATAAAGCGGAATGGCAAGCGCATCGGCGACCAGATAACCGAGCTGATGAATTCATCAAGGCCCACGGAAATAACCGTGGAAAGAAGGTCGCTGCAGTCAATTCTGAATGAAAGCATCGAAGCTGCCACCGACCGTATTTCGCTGCACAATATTCAATTGCAGCGGGATTATATTGCAGATGAAGCGTGGATAATGGCTGATTATGACAAACTGAAAATTGCTTTTCTTAATATTATCATTAACGCCGTGGAATCAATGCAAAAAGGCGAGGGAGCGCTTTCCGTATCCATACAGCGGACTGAGATGCAGTACGTAGTGGGGATACAGGATAACGGTTGCGGTATCAGCAATGATAATATGATGAAATTATTTGAACCGTATTTTACCACCAAACCCAATGGTTCCGGGCTGGGACTGGCCTCTGTATTAAATATCCTGAAATCTCATAATGCCACCATTGACGTGGATACCCAGGTGAAAAAAGGAACAATTTTTAAATTATTTTTCGACAAAGCGGAGTAATATTAAAACGGGTTGTATCTTCCCGTTTAATTTTAGACCAAAGCTGACCTTTGTGAACACTGCCCGTGTTTTTTTTATTGCAGATGACGACCCTGATGACCGGGAAATATTTATCCAGGCATTACAGGAAATAGATGAAAACTGCAACTGCATTACCGCTGTCAATGGGGAGGAAGCGCTTGAAAAGCTCCTCTACGACAATTTATTCTATCCTGATTTTATTTTTTTGGACCTCAATATGCCGAAGATGAACGGCAGGCAATGTTTGAAAGAAATAAAAAAACACCCGCAACTTCAGCAGATTCCCATCATCATCTATTCCACTTCGGCAGAAAAAAAAGAGGCACAGGAAGTGCTGGCGCTGGGTGCTATGCATTTTCTGCAAAAGCCTAACCGGTTTAATGATTTATGTGAGGCATTGCAGCGAATAGTAAGGTAGGCCCCTGCATTGTTCTTTATTAGCCGCCCGCCATAAAGTTTTTAGATTTTGCTAAATCCCGGTTATTTATTGTAAAAACTTTTCTTTAAAGCCTTTCTAAACTTTACATTTGCCGTAATTGTTTATATATACAAACCAATTGCAGCACAATGTCCCAGTCAATCATAGAACTAAAAAACGTAAAAATATACCAGGGGGATGCTCTTATCCTTAACGATGTGAATATTTCTATCGACAAAGGTGAGTTTGTGTACCTGGTGGGAAAAACAGGCACCGGCAAAAGCAGCCTGTTAAAAACGCTGTACGGCGACCTGGAATTAAGGGAGGGCGAAGGATGGGTAGTGAGCTATAATCTCAGGGAGCTTGACTGGAAAAAAGTGCCTTACCTCCGCAGGAACCTTGGCGTGGTGTTCCAGGATTTTCAATTGCTGACAGACAGGAACGTAAATGAAAACCTGAAATTTGTTTTAAAAGCCACGGGCTGGAAAGATGAAAAGCTGATGGATGAAAAAATTGCCGATGTGCTGGATAAAGTGGGCCTGAAAACAAAAGGCTTTAAAATGCCCTTTGAGCTTAGCGGCGGCGAGCAGCAAAGGGTGGACATTGCGAGGGCTTTGCTCAATTCGCCCAAGCTGATTTTAGCCGATGAGCCTACCGGCAACCTTGATCCCGAAACCAGCGATGAGATCATGCAGCTGCTTTTCCAGATTGTAAAAGACTACGGCACTACCATTGTAATGGCTACACACGACTACATTGTGATCAATAAATTTCCTGCAAGAACAATTAAGACTGAAATTGGAAAAGTGTGGGATAATGCAAGGGTGACGATGTGAGTCAGGCGCTGTGTTCAAAAAATCAATTCAATAATTTTTTCTGCGTTGTTTTTGTTGCTGTTTAACCGGGCAAGCAATGCTTTCCGCTGTTGTATTTCTTCTTCGGTAAAAGGAGCGTTGTAAAGGTCAGTCACTAATTTTTTAAACTGTCCTGCATCTTCTGCCAAGTTGCAAAGGTTTTCTAAACCCGATCCGTCCACGCCTGCCGCATTGGCAATGCAGTGCCGGCCGCTGAACAATGAGTTAAGCAATTTTAATTTTACACCTGTATTGTTGAAGGAAGGCAGGATAATCACCTGCGCTTTTGCAATAATATCTTCCATTTCTTTTTCGCCGGGATTGGCCACCACACAGGTATGTTCATGCTGCCTGGCGATGCATTCCAGCCTTTGCGAAGGCGATTTGCCTGCGATAACAAACGGCACATCCATCTTGTCAAAAACATTTTGCAGCAGCCACACAGCAGCTTCTTCATTTTCATTGATGGATAAATTGCCGTGGTACAAACAATAGCAACCTTTGCCTGCCTGCGCTTTTACTTCGTCCCAGCCTACAAATGCAGGAATAAAGTAAACCTCTTTTGCTCCCAGTTCTTTTTCAAAAACAGTTTTATCGCTTTTGCTGATGGCCAGCAATGTGTAATGTGCCGCCAGCCATTGCTCGTATTTTTTCAGCAACGCACTTTCGCATTTATAATAAAGTTTTTTGAAAAAGTCATTTTCGTGCTGGTACAGGCGCTGGTAATATTTATACTCCGTATTGTGCAGCCGGATACAAATCCTCCTGTCTTTTGGCTGTCGCTTGTGCAGGAAATAAGTAGTGTGTACGCCTTCAAACAATATAGGGTAATTGTCTTTGGCAAGCGTATCCACCAATGTTTTATCAGCCCTTGAAGAAATAATATAAGGCAGGCAAAATGATAATCCTTTCAAGCCTGTTTTTCTTGGATAATAATTTACTGAAGCACAATATTGATTTAATTTTTCAGCAGGCGGCCTTTGTTTGGTAAAACAGTGCAGGTGTATTTTAACGCCGAGCCGGTGCAGCCATTTTATTTTATAAAACTGGTCAATGGCGCCGCCATAGTCTGCCGGGTACGGCACATCAAGCGTTACTATGTGTAAGTGTCGGCTCACAAATATGGCTTATAAATCTCTTTTAACTTTATTGATTCGTTTTCCCAACATAATACCCTGGCAGCTTTTTTGCAATTGGATTTATATTGCTGGTATATGGCTTCGTTTTCCATCATAGTTATGACAGCATTGAAAATAGTGTTTGCCTTCATATCAGGTAAACACACGCCACAGCCAAATTGTTCTATAATGTTTTTCACTTCAGGAATAGCGGTGGCAATAACCGGTACTTTTGCATGGATATAATCGAATATTTTGTTGGGAAGATTATATAAATAATTCAGGTCGTTAAATGAATCGAGGCTGAAACCAATATGTGCAAGACCGGTATATTGTTTCAATTGGGAAGGAGGGAGTTTATCTATCATCACTACCCGGTTCTCCAGTCTCCATTCTTTTCTTTTTTCTTTAATAATATTCCACTCTGTTCCACTGCCAATATAAACGAGCAAATAATCTTTTGGCAGGAGTGTCATTGCTTCCAGCAACTCCAGCCCGCCACGGCCACGATTTATACCTGCGCCTTGCATCAATAATATCCTTTTATGCTGCCATTCTTCAGGAAGCGGGTTTAAGATAACGGTTGTGGTAACAGGCACATTCCTTATCACCGAGATAGTATTGCCATATTCTTTTTCGTAAATATCTTTTACAGAATTATTTACTGTATATGTCACCGGCAACCGGGGAAATATATAGTCTTCAACACACTTCCACACTTTTCGTTTAACTGGCGAATGCCTTAGTTCAGGTACTCCGGTAAAATATTCATGAGTGTCATAAAATATTTTTTTCCTTTTTAGCTTGCTTATAACAAAATTTGGTAACAGCACATCGAGATCATTGGCCAGTAAATAATCTGTACGCTTAAACAACAGTTTCCAGAATAATTTTAAATTAAACTCGGCATATTGCATAAATCCGCTTCTGGCCATGCAGTATATTCTTTCTGCTTTAAATGGATAGGTCTCTAATGGAAGACTGTTGCTGAAGCAACGTGCAATTACAACAACATCAAATCCCATTTGCTGTAAAGTGCTGCTGATCCGTATTACTCTCTGATCAGTAGTGAGATCGGAGATGACGGAAACGGTTATTTTTTTTTCATTCATAGATTTACATAAGCAAAGTACTATGCGGAAAAATAACTGGCGAGATGCCTGCATATATTTTCAGCAGCGGTACCGCTGCCAAAAATACGTTGTTTAAAATCGGGCTGCAGGTTGTTTAATAAATGAAAATTATGTACAAGGGAAACAGTGCCGGCATTTGTTTGAATGGCACAACCGGCTTTTATAATTTCCGGCCAGAAAGGTTTTTCCATAAGGATTAACGACCTTTTCCCGGCGAAATAAGCTTCCCGGCTGGTACCGCCACTGTCAGTGATAATATATGTTGCTCCGGATAACAATTGCTTCATTTCGGGATAACCAACCGGAGGCAGGGTTATAAAATCAGTCTGCAGCCCGTATTCCAGCATTTTTTTCTGTGTATGTGGGTGAACAGGCATTACTATGGCCATTTGCTGATGCAGTTCGTTTAATCCATCAATGATTTGCGAAAGGTTATTTTTTGATTGCAGGTTAGCTGCCCGGTGAATGGTGCATAGAGTGTACTCACGGGGGAGTGTATGTTGTGTTTTGCCTGGAATAATTTGCAGAAATGCATCCAGCATAAGATCGCCTGTATGTACCGGAAGAGATGCAATACTGCTGCCGTATCCTTCAGCCTGCAGGTTGTTAAAATTTAATTGTGTGCAGCAATAATTTACGTTGGCCAACCGGTCAGTAATCAATCTGTTTATTTCTTCGGGCATGCTGTCATCTGTTGTTCTGACTCCTGCTTCAAAATGAACGAGTGTTAGATTTGCTCTTTTGGCTGCTAAAGCAGCAGCGAGAGTAGTATTCGTATCACCGTAAACAAAAATTATTTCACCTTTTTTTCCTGAAAAATATTGCTGCAAAGCATCAGCAGCTATTCCAATGAACTGGTTAGCGGAAGTGTGCTGAAGATTAAGGTTTACAGAAGGAATAGGGATAGCAAGTTCCCTGAAAAAAACTTCGTTCATTTCGTAGCTGAAATGCTGTCCTGTATGAACGATCTCTTGTGAGAAAACCCCGGAAACACTAAGTTTCTTATGCAATACGGCCAGTTTTATAAACTGCGGCCTGTTGCCAACAATATGTATAATTTTTTTCAACGCAGTTGTTGTGAATATATTGTATGGATGATTTTAACCGTCATTAACCCTTCTTCTGCACCGGCAAACTCATGTGCTGGGTTCTGCAAAGCCAATAGTAAGTTTTCATACACTTTATCATGGTTGCTCATGCTGCCCTGGTAAAAGCCGTAGCCGTTGGCCGGGTTCCCTTTTGGCAATGATGGATGCTGCACATCGTGCATATTAAAAAACTCCAGTTCGTTCAGGTATTGTCCGCCAATTTTTACCGTACCTTTTTCTGCAAAAACAGTAAAGGATCCTTCCATATTTTTACCAAAACTATTTACTGTGTAATTCAATGTGCCGATGCTGCCATTCTTCATTTCGAACAGCACAGCGCCGGTATCTTCAAACTCAATGGTGGAGTGGGCAAAATTTTTTGCCAGCGTTTTTACAGAGGCTACCTCTCCGAGCAGCCAGTACAGCAAATCAATAAAATGGCTGAACTGAGTGAACAAAGTACCGCCGTCTAACTGTTTTGTCCCTTTCCAATCCGTGTAATATGCAGCAGGCCGGTTCCAGAAGCAGTTAATTTGAAAACTGTAAATGTGCCCCAATTTATTGTCGGCGATCAATTGTTTTAAAAATGCGACCGGCGGATTATAGCGGTTTTGCTTTACCACGAACAGCTTTTTGCCTGCCCTTTTTTCCACCTCCAGCATTTGCCTTCCTTCTTCCACGGCAATACAGAGCGGTTTTTCACACAGCACATTACAGCCGGCCTCCAGCGCTTTGATGGAATGAATGGCATGGAGCCCGTTGGGGGTGCAGACGCTTACCACATCCAGTTCTTTTTCATTTGCCAGCAGTTTATCAATATTGTAATAGGCTTTGGCTCCGTAAGCGGCTGCCAGTTGGTTGGCTTTTTCAGGAATAATATCGCAAACTGCCGCTAAACTGCCATATTTTGCCGCCTGTTCCGCGTGACGGTGGCCAATCCTGCCGCAGCCAATAATGGCAAAATGGGGTTTCATATACGGCAATATTCAAAAAAAAAGCTCAATTTACCGCTTAAAACCCGATTTTTTTAGCTACCTTCGCCCCCGAAATAAAAAAAGAAAATTAACAAAGACGTTAAAAAAAAGAAGAAATGTCGTATTTAACTATTGAAAAAAGAGCAAAGATTTTTAATGACTTCGGTGGAAAAGCCACTAACACCGGGTCAATCGAGGGCCAGGTAGCATTGCTTACTGAACGTATCAATCACATCTCTGACCATCTTAAATCCAACAAAAAAGACTTTTCATCACAAAGAGGGCTGATGAAAATGGTAGGCCAGCGCAAGCGCCTCCTTACTTACCTGAGCAAACACAATCTTACAGGATACAGGGCTTTGATTGAAAAATTAGGCCTCCGTAAATAATTGAAATAAATGGTTAACTAAACTAATTCCCAACTGTAATAACACCGGTTGGGAATTGTTTTATTTCAATACCTCTAAACCAAAGGGCTTCTATTTAAGATTGCATGTTGCGGCAGGAAGAAATACTCCTTCTCTATCCCCATTATTTCTATTTTTGGCAGCCTGATTTTTAAAAATCTAATACGCAAAACAAAATGAGTTTAACTCCAAAATCAGTAACATTTGATATAGGCGGTGGCCGCGAGGTTACTATCGAAACCGGTAAACTGGCCCGACAGGCCGATGGCTCTGTAACAGTACGCCAGGGCAATTGCATCATTCTTGCCACTGTAGTGGCTAACAAAGAACCGAAAGAAGGGCAGAGCTTTTTCCCTTTGTCGGTTGACTACCAGGAAAAATTTGCTTCAGCCGGCCGTGTGCCTGGCTCTTTCTTTAAAAGGGAAGCCAAGCTGAATGATTACGAAGTATTGACCAGTCGTTTGATAGACAGGGCGCTGCGTCCTTTGTTTCCCGAAGATTATTTCTGCGATGTGCAGGTGCTGGTAACATTGGTTTCTTCTGATGCAGAAGTATTGCCTGATTCACTGGCTTGCCTGGCGGCTTCGGCAGCACTGGCCGTTTCAGATATTCCCATCCAGGAAATTATTTCTGAAGTACGCATTGCCCGTAAAGACGGTGAGTTTATTGTGAACCCCACCCGTACACAATTAGAAGGCGCCGATCTTGAGTTTATCATTGCCGCCACCGAAAAGAACATTATGATGGTGGAAGGCGAAGCCAAAGAATGCCAGGAAGAAGACCTGGTAAAAGCTTTGGAACTGGCGCATGATGCTATCCGCATTCAAATTAAAGCCCAGGCAGAATTAAGGGATAAAGCAGGCGTTACTTCCAAAAGAGAATATACCAAACCTTACCGCAACGAAGAGCTGAACGAAAAAATAACTGCCCTTGCAAAAGATAAGATGTATGCGATTGCTGCAGCGGCATCTGCCAAGCATGAAAGAAGTGACGCCTTTAAAGCATTGGAAGCAGAAGTGAAAGTTGCATTGGGCGAAGAATTACCTGATGAAGATAAAAAGCTCATCGGCTTTTACTTTGGCGAGCTGCAATACCACGTGGTACGTGATATGATATTGAACGACCGTAAACGCCTTGACGGCCGTGGTCTGGAAGACATCCGACCATTGTCAATGGAAACAAGCTTGCTGCCAACGCCGCATGGCTCTGCGTTGTTCACAAGGGGCGAAACGCAATCTCTCACAACGGTTACCTTCGGTACACCTTTGGATGAATTACTGGTGGAAAGCGCTTTTAAATCTGACTATACAAAATTCATCCTGCACTATAATTTTCCTCCCTTTAGCACCGGCGAAGTTAAGATGATGAGGGGCGTGGGCAGGAGGGAAGTAGGCCATGGTAACCTGGCCATGCGTTCGTTAAAGCAAATGATGCCGGGCAAAGATTATGCTTACACCGTGAGAGTGGTAAGTGATATCCTGGAATCAAACGGTTCTTCTTCAATGGCTACCGTGTGTGCCGGTTCACTGGCATTGATGGATGCCGGTGTGCCTGTTCCAAAACATGTGAGCGGTGTGGCAATGGGCCTCATCACCAAAGCAGGAAAATTTGCTGTGCTTACTGATATACTGGGTGACGAAGACCATTTAGGGGATATGGACTTTAAAGTGACCGGCACCCGTGAAGGCATCTGTGGTGTGCAAATGGACATTAAAGTAGATGGCCTTAGTATGGACATTATGCGCCAGGCTTTGGAACAGGCACGCAAAGGCCGCCTGCACATTCTGGATGCGATGTATGCCTGCATACCAGAACACAGGCCTGATGTGAAGCCACATGCGCCACGGATGGTGAAATTTGATATTGATAAAGAATATATCGGTGCTGTTATCGGGCCCGGTGGTAAAGTGATACAGGAAATACAGAGGGAAACCGGCACTACCATCAATATTGAAGAAGTGAACAATGTGGGCGAGATAAGCATCTTCTCTGTAAACAAAGAAGGGCTTGATAAGGCTTATAGCTGGGTAAAAGGCCTGGTGGCCGTGCCGGAAGTAGGCCAAACCTATGAAGGCACTGTAAAAAGCATTAAAGAATTTGGTGCTTTTGTAGAATTCCTGCCCAAGAAAGAAGGTTTGCTGCACATCAGCGAAATAAGCTGGAAACGCCTTGAAAGCATGGACGGCGTGTTTAAAGAAGGTGATAAGGTGAAAGTGAAGCTGCTTGACGTGGACCCACGCACCGGCAAATTCAAGCTAAGCCGCAAAGTGCTGATACCAAAACCGGAACAACCAGCCAGGCCAAAGGCTGAATAATTTTTAATGAATTGATAAATAAAACTCCCGGTGAATGCCGGGAGTTTTTTGTTTTGTAAAAACATCTTTACTTTCAGTGCCGGGTTATGCTAAAATTCGTTGTCAAAATATTTTTATTCATCCTCCCTGTTGCCTGCATGGGCAGCCTGCTGGAGCTGGCTTTAAGAAAAGTGCCCAACGATTACGCTTTTAAAAAAACGTACCTGGATGCACATTCCAACGAAGTGGAGATATTGGTACTCGGCACTTCACATAATTTTTATGGCGTTGATCCTGTTTATTTCAGCAGCCATACTTTTAACGCAGCGTACCTTTCCCAGCCTTTAAATTATGATTACGAAATTTTAAAAAAGTACAGCAACAGGTTTGATCATCTTAAAACAGTAGTGTTAAATGTTTCTGCATTTTCGCTTTACTCTACCCTTACCACATCGCACTGGATAAAAAACTACGTGCTGTATTATGATATGGGCAATACGGCACATTCCCTCAGCGACCATTTTGAAATATTGGCCGACAGGCTCTTTATAAGCTGCCGCAAATTTTTCAGGTACTACATTAAAAAGGAGCAGCCAATCCGTACCTCTGCCCTGGGGTGGGGCACCAATTATAAAACCCCCGGTGCAGTGGATTTAAATATTTCAGGTAAAAAAGAAGCCAAAAGGCATACAGAGAATATAGCTTCAGAAAAAGTAAGGAATGTTTTTGAGGCAAACAAGCTTGTTGTAAGCAATATTATCAGCTGGGCAAAGGAAAAAAATATCCGGCTCATTTTTGTTACCACGCCCGGTTATAAAACTTACCGGGAAAACCTTAACCGTGCACAAACTGATACAACTATTGCTACCATCAGCAGGCTGATAGCAGGCAATGGCCATTGCAACTATTTGAATTTGCTGGATGATACCCGCTTTAGTGCCCCCGATTTTTTTGACGGTGATCACCTGGACGAAGCCGGCGCCAAAAAATTGTCGCTGCTGCTGGATAAAAAAATAGGGGAGATGAACAGGGTGCCCAATGAATAAATGCTGTAAAATAAAAAAGCACCTTGGTAAAAGGTGCCTTTATCAATAATCAGGTTGTTTTATTCTGATTTCAATTTTTCCAGCTCTTTCTTGGCAGAATCCAGCGCACCTATTCCTTTGTTGATGTTGTCCTTTAATGAATCAATATTCATTTTTTTCAGCTCTTCTGCTGCATTTTTCAGGCTGTCCGTATCCACTCCATGTTCTTTCATTTTGCTTGTGGCCATTTCCATGATGGTTGATTTATCAAACGCCACCTTCCATTTGCCTTCTTCTTTCTTTAAAGTAAAATTGGTAAGCTCGCCGCTTTCTTTTTCTTTCACCGGCACAGTGGCCTTATCGCCGTCAATTTTTACATCGCCAATTTCCATTTTTGATTTGTCAAATTTATCCATGTCTTTATTTTCGCCTTTATCCATTTTCATTGCCATCTCCATCATGCCCAGCATGCTCTGGCTTTCGGCAGTAGCTAATTTTTTGGCGCCTTCAATATCTTTTTTGCCAAGGGCATCAAAGAAAGAGACCAGCGTGGCTTTGGGGTCGCCGGCACTGCCGCCGCAGCCTGCAAAAAAGATGGCTGAAGCAATGATGAATACCGGTACAATCATTTTTTTCATAACTAAATAAGTTTTTGGTTTAGGTGCCAAATGTAATTTTATTTCGGGGCAATTAATAATTATTTGTACACTGCTCTTTTTACTTCATGGCAAAGCGGGTGCAAGAACAGGTTGTCCACGCCGATAAATTCAAAATCCTTTATCCTGCTGCAGGCAAAATGCAATTTGTCATGCGTGCCCTTTGCATAGCTTTTGCTTACGAACTCCGCACAGTACATCCTGTCATTGGTAGCAAGGTCAAACTTCATGTCAAACATTATCCCGGCATCAAACCATTTTTTTACTGTCGTTAATAATTCCTTTGTTTCATTGTCATTCAGCGGGTACCTGAAAATGCCGATGCCCCTGTTGCCATAAGGTGTGGCAAACAATTCCAGCGCATCCCTCCTTATTTTTTCATCGGGGTTAAATTCACCGCCCAGCGCATGGTATACAAACACGCTGTCATGCTCAATGCTGGCGATGCCGCAGTGGGAATAGGTTTTATCATACCGGTTAAAGCTGCGGAAGGTTTCGCTGGCAAAATCGTTGCCGGTTCTTGTTATTAAATCGCCGTTACGGATAAGCGATGTCAATGACGCAATAGTGTTAAACGCCCTTTCCATCCTGGCGTTTTCTATTAATGAATCCCGTTTTGTCACTATTAATTTCCCCGGTATTGGATTGTTATGGCAAGCCAATATAAAAAACACAGGGCAATACATCAGCAGCCTGATATTTACATTCTTAGAAGAGGCCATGTTTTGTTTACAAAGGCTTACAAACGCAATAACTGGTTTTAAAAAAGCTGATGAAATGCCTACACTGCAATTACCGTTTTTCAATATCTTCAACTTTGCAGGCTTTCACCCTTACTTTAAATATCCTTTCAGGCGTTGCAGGGCTTTCCAAAATAAAAGTTGGGAAATCCTGTCTTATAAATACCGCACACATTGTATTGGAAACATGATAGAGATTTTTCCTGAATGCCGGGGGAATGCCATCCAGTATGGCTGCTAAAACTTCCGGTCTTATTTTCTCAGGGTTATAGGCATAATCATGCCATATCACGATGGAATGTTCATGAACAAGATGCTCAAATATTTTTTGTGTATCATTTTTTACATACTTATAATGATGCTCTCCATCTATAAAAATCACATCAAATTTTTTACCCGGTGCTTCAAAATTATAAGTCAGCGAATTGCCGGTTAAGTGAATAATGTTTTTTTTATTTTTGGAAAAGAAGCCATGGAGCCTGGCATATTGTTCACCAAGCCCTGATGATATAATTTCTTCCGCTGAAAGGTTAAGGGTATAGCATTCTTTACAGTTGTCAGCAACATTTATCACGCTCTCCCCCCTCCATGTGCCGATTTCAAAATAGCTGCACTCAGTAAATTTTTTGCATAAGGATTTTAACAGTGCAATATCTGTCGGCATAGAACTGCCTTCCAGAAAGGCAACACAGTCCAGGGTTTCATCAAAGCCCGGGATAATTGTGTCAATCGGCACAACGGGCAGGCCGTTTTTCAGGTTGTGCTTCCTGAAGAGGTATTTTTCCCATACAGTATCATCTGACAGCACATGGTTTAAAAGCCAGGGATTTTTTATAATTTCTATAATTGCCCTTACAGTCTTGTTGAGTTTTTTCATTTGCCCAAATTATGGAAGCATACTAAGTTACCGGTGATGCATATTGGCAGAAGAAATAAGAGGTGGCTGTTATACCACCTCTTATCTTATTATTTTTAAAGGTTTTTTTATTTCCGCTTTTCATAGGTAACTCCCTCTGCTTCTTCCCTTTCATTTTCCTTTTCATAAGCCTTGATGATGGCTTTTACCAGGCGGTGCCTTACCACATCTTCTTCATCCAGCTCAATGTGTGCAATACCGTCTACTTTTTTCAAAATGCGGATGGCTTTATCAAGCCCGCTGCGCATGTTCTTCGGCAAATCAATCTGCGTGGGATCGCCGGTGATGATGGCTTTGGCGTTGGCGCCTATACGGGTAAGGAACATTTTTAACTGCCCGTCATTGGTGTTTTGTGCTTCATCCAGGATGATAAAGGCATTATCTAATGTACGTCCCCTCATGTACGCCAATGGCGCCACTTCAATGGTACGGGTGGTCATATAATACCCCAGCTTGTCAGCAGG
>JBEHYP010000025.1:0-36280 GCA_048498115.1 Bacteroidota bacterium
CAAACCCGCTGGTGGCTCAATGACCGTGTGCCGGTGCGACATGAAGTCGATGATTTCGATCTCGCGAATCACGCGATCACTCCACCTTGCCGAGGGGATTGCGTGCATCGTAGCCAAAAGCTACTCTCGGTCAATTGCACGTCCTCGTCGCCAAGACCTGGGCAATTCCCAGGTCTGAGACTGGAAATTGCGTGCCGGCCTCCTTGATTTTGCGCGCAAACAGAAAATCACTACATTGGTTCGAAAATTGCTGCGGCTCTGGACATGTTTAAAAAAGTGGTGGAAGACCTGGTGGCTAATAAAGAAGTGAATGTTACCAGCCGCTACGAAAGCCAGCAGCGTAACAACGTGGTAGGCGATTTTCAATTTGTAGTGCTGGAAAAATTTCTTTCCACCGATCATGAACTGCCGTTCACAGAAAAGCTGATAATGCAATTATATTTCTGGATAAAAGAGATCTCATTGAGCGAAGAAAAAGGTTTTGGCCTGCAGCAAAGCAACGTGGTGGTGGAAAAATACCCGCTGATCGTGGCGCCTGCAAGCAAGCTTAAGCTGAAGAGGATCTATACAGATGAGGAAGTGTAAAAGCGTTTAGACCCTGCAACGTTGTGAAACGCCCTGAACGGTATTGTAGCTATGTCCCCAACATTGATTTATATCATCGCCGGCTACCTTCTTTTACTTTTGCTGGCTTACCTGCTGCAGGAGCGCTTTATCTTTAAGCCTGAAAAGCTCCGTCCTGATTTCCAGTACAAATATGATGTGCCGTTTAAAGAATTGTTTTTTGATGTGGAGGAAGGGATAAAGATAAACGGGCTGCATTTTTACTGCACGCAGCCGCATGGCTTGATATTGTACCTGCATGGCAATACAAAAAGCATAAAAGGATGGGCAAAATATGCAAAGGACTTTTACCGCTATAATTACGATGTGGTGCTGGTAGACTACCGTGGGTTTGGTAAAAGCACCGGCGGCAGGCGAACGGAAAAAGACATGCTGAACGACATCCAGTATGTATATACCACGCTGGCAAGCCGGTACCACGAAAACCATATCCTTGTATATGGCCGCAGCCTCGGCAGCGGCTTCGCCACGAAGATTGCCAGTGATAACAAACCACGCTACCTGATTCTGGATGCGCCTTATTTTAATTTTAAAAAAACAGTGCAGCGCTTTTTGCCGGTACTGCCGGTGAAATTTGTGTTGCGTTTTCACCTGCGTACAGATAAATGGATAACGAGGGTGAATTGCCACACGTATATCATACACGGCACCAAAGACTGGCTGATACCCATCAGCCAGAGCGAGCAATTACAGGCATTGAACCCGGGAAAAATCACTTTGATAAGGATAAAAGGCGGCGGGCATAATAACCTGCCTTCCTTCCCGGAATACCATAATTTTTTGAGGGATATACTGGCAATTTAAATTTATGAGCAAGAAAATACTTTTTCGATGGGTTAAAATAATCATACTGCTGTATTCAGTTACCGGTATTGTTTTATTTTATTCACAGGATTATTTTTTATTCCACCCGGCGCCAATAGCAAGGGATATTCCCTGGAAATTTGACGTGCCTTTTGAAGAAGCAGACCTGCCGTACAATGAAACCGATACCATTAATATGGTGAAATTTTTTCCAAAGGATCCGGTGAGAAGGGGCGTAGTGCTGTATTTCCATGGCAATATGGATAATATTGGCCGCTATGCAAAGTATGCCGGTAATTTCACCCGCTATGGCTATGAAGTGTGGATGGAAGATTATCCCGGCTTTGGCAAAAGCGTGGGCAGCCGCAATGAAAAGTTATTGTGCAGGCAGGCAGAGCAACTGTATAAGCTTGCTGCCACCAAATACCACAGCGACAGCATTATCTTGTACGGCAAGTCATTTGGCACCGGCATTGCTGCTTATGTGGCGGCTACCAATAAAGCAAAGCGGTTGATCCTGGAAACGCCTTATTACAGTATTCCTGCCTTGTTCAGCGCCTATGCGCCCATTTACCCTGCGCAAAGAATGGCTAATTATAAAATGCCCATCAATGAGTATTTGCAGGAAGTAAAATACCCCATCACTATTTTTCATGGCACAGATGATGGCGTTATTTTTTACCGTGTTGCCAAAAAATTACAGGAAGTATTAAAGCCAGCTGACAAGTTTATAACTATTAAAGGCGGAAGCCATAATGATTTGAATGATTTTGAGCTGTATCATCAAAGCCTGGATTCATTGCTGCAGCTCAAGTAATGTCACGGCTTTTGATGTGATAGTTAGCCTGTGCGTTACGCCCACTTTCAATGCATAATTTTCTTTTGCATGGCCTACGGGGAAATTAAAACAAACAGGATAACTATATTCCTTCACCACATCGTGTATGGCCTGGTACACCGTTTTTCCAAAAGGCCGTTCGGTGTCTTTCATATCAGTAAAGCTGCCAATGATAAGCCCTGACAATTTATCCAGCTTACCGCTGCGTTTTAGCTGGTAAAGCATCCGGTCAATGCTGTAGATGTATTCACCGATGTCTTCAATAAAAAGGATCTTGTTTTTTGTGCTGATGTCAGAAGAAGTACCGATCATATTGGCCAGCAAGGCAAGGTTGCCGCCCACCAGCTCACCCTCAGCAATGCCTGTTTTATTAAAGGAACAAACTGCTGACCTGTATGTTGCTTTTTTGCCTGTGATGGCTTTGTGCAGCGACCGGATAAACTCATTGTTGTGCTCACCGTCATTAAAAGCGGCCGCCATGGGTGAATGCAATGTTGCGATCTTCAGTTTTGAGTGAATATGGGCATGAAATACAGTAATGTCGCTATAGCCAATTATCCATTTTGGTTTTTTTTTGAATTGGGTAAAATCAAGCTTGTCAATAATCCTGCTTACGCCATAGCCGCCCCGTCCGCACAGGATGGCATTGATGCTTTCACTGTCAAGCATTGCCTGGAATTCATTCAGCCTTTCTTCATCCGTTCCTGAAAAATAATTATTGGAACTGCTGCCTACAGTATGGCCTGCCATTACGTTAAAGCCCCACTGCTGTAACGTGCGGATGCAGGCTCCTGCTTTTTCTTTTGCCATGTAGCCTGCAGGGCAGGTAATGCCGATGGTATCGCCTTTTTTGAGGTAGGGGGGAAGTTTGATCATTATATTTCCTTTAGAGAACAATTATTTTCAGAAACGATAAGCCTGTGCGTTACGCCGCACTTCAGCGCAAAATTATTTTTTTGGTGGCCCACAGGAAAATCAAAGCAAACAGGATAATGGTAGTCTTTTACTTTTTCAAGCACAATTTCCTGCAAAGTTTTTCCAAACGTATCTGCAGGATCTTCTTCCGGTTTTATTTTAAAACCGCCAACGATAAGCCCTTTCAGCTGTTTTAATTTCCCGGTGCGTTCCAGGTTCCAGAACATGCGGTCAATGCTGTACAGGTATTCGCCGGTATCTTCCACGAACAAAATTTTCCCGGCGGTACGAAGGTCGCTTTTGCTGCCGGCAAGTGTTTCCAGTGTTTTTAAATTGCCGCCCACTAATGTGCCTGCGGCAATGCCCGTTTTGTTTTTTTCATTGGGGTCAAAACGGTATTGCATTTTTTCACCTATCAAACATTTTTTTATAGATTCAATGGTTGCCTGCTGAATAGTATCGGCACTGTTCCAGTCAGTCGGGAAACTGTTGCACATTTTTGAATGAATGGAAGCAATGCCGAAGTTCCTGTTGAGGTGTGAATGGATGACGGTAACATCACTAAAGCCGATGATCCATTTGGGATGGGCAGCCAGCTTTGTAAAGTTAATTTTGTCAATGATCCTTACGGTTCCATAGCCGCCCCGGGCGCACATAACGGCTTTTATTTTTTTATCGTCCAGCAACTGCTGGAAATCATTCAGCCTTTCTTCATCAGTGCCGCCAAAGCTGAAGTCTTTTTTGCCGATGGTATTGCCAATTTTTACATCAAATCCCCATTCCTGCAGTTTTGCCACGGCAGGCTGCACATCTTCCATGCTGATGTATCCTGCGGTGCAGGCAATGCCAATGGTATCGCCTTTTTTGAGGTAAGCAGGTATAATGGTATTGGGGTTTTCTTCATTTACATCGTTTGCAAACAACTGCCGTGGCTGCAGGGTTATTGCAGCGGCAGGTAAAAGCGATCCGATAAAATGCTTGCGTTTCATACAATGATTAAAACTATAAAAAAGCCACGAATTACACTAATCTCCACAAATTTTGCCGGTTGGTACCGAAGGCCAGACCGGTTTTATATGATCCTTGTTTATGTTTGATGGCATTAAAGTATTTTTGCAGCCCATCGGCTGTTTCTGCATATTGCTGAAGAAGCACAAGTGAGCCCTTGGGCTCCGCTCAGGATAATACAACGATGTTTAATAATAGTACAAAAGCCTGTTACAAAAAATGAACAACCCATCAAGATATTTAATTACGGCAGCATTGCCTTATGCCAACGGCCCGGTGCATATTGGCCACCTGGCGGGCTGCTACCTGCCGGCGGATATATATGTACGTTATTTGCGGGCGCAGAAAAGAGATGTGAAATTCATTGGCGGCAGCGATGAGCACGGTGTGCCTATCACCATCCGTGCCATGAAGGAAGGGATTACGCCGCAGCAGGTGGTTGACCGCTACCATGCCATTATCAAAGAAAGCATGGAGCAGATGGGCATTTCGTTTGACATCTATTCCCGTACTTCCAATAAAATGCACCACGACACGGCTTCTGCATTTTTTAAGCAATTGTACGATGACGGTCTGTTTGAGGAAAAAGAAACCGAGCAGTATTTTGATGAAAAGGCAAATGCGTTCCTGGCTGACCGCTATATTACCGGCACCTGCCCTGTTTGCGGCAATCCCAATGCTTACGGCGACCAGTGTGAAAAATGCGGCACCAGTTTATCGCCCGAGCAATTGATTAATCCCAGGAGCACTTTAAGCGATGCCGTGCCGGTGAAGAAAAAAACAAAGCACTGGTATTTTCCTTTGCAGAACTATGAAGCATGGCTGAAGGAATGGATACTGGAAGGCCACAAGGAATGGAAGAACAATGTGTATGGCCAATGCAAAAGCTGGCTGGAAAATGGCCTGCAGAGCCGGGCGATGACGAGGGACAGCAACTGGGGCATTAAAGTGCCATTGCCAAACGCAGAAGGAAAAGTATTGTATGTATGGTTTGATGCACCTATTGGTTATATCAGCGCCACAAAAGAATTGACTGATAAATGGGCTGATTACTGGTGCAGGGAAGATACCAAGCTGGTACATTTTATTGGCAAGGACAATATTGTTTTTCACTGTATCATTTTCCCTGCAATGCTGAAAGCGCATGGTGGTTTTGTATTGCCTGATAATGTGCCGGCCAATGAGTTTTTGAATATTGAAGGCGATAAAGTGAGCACCAGCCGCAACTGGGCCGTGTGGGTGCATGAATATATCAAAGATTTCCCGGGTTGTGAAGATGTGCTGCGGTATGTGCTTTGCGCCAATGCACCCGAAACAAAAGACAATGATTTTACATGGAAAGATTTCCAGGACAGGAATAACAGCGAGCTGGTAAGCATTTTTGGAAATTTTGTAAACCGCACGTGGGTACTGATGCACAAATTGTGCGGGGGGAAAGTTCCCAAACTGCATGAAGATGTGCTGGATGAAAAGGATAAAGCTTTGATTGAAGCCATTCAAAATTCAAAAAGCAAAATTGAAAATTTATTAGAGGAGTATAAGTTCAGGGATGCGCTGTTTGAGGTGATCGATCTGAGCAGGACGGGCAATAAATACATGCAGGAAAAAGAACCATGGATCGTGGCGAAGCAAACAACCGACAACGGACAACCAACTACCGAAGCACAAAGAAGTATTGATAACTGTTTGCACTTGTGTTTACAGCTAACTGCCAACCTTGCTATCTATATCAACCCGTTTTTACCAACCGCTGCAGCAAAAATGCTGGGCATGATGAAAGTGGTGGACAAAATGCTGGACTGGGAAAATGCAGGGAAAATAAAATTGCTGAGTGTAGGATATAGTTTACGAGAACCGCAATTATTATTCAGAAAAATTGAAGACACAGAAATAACAGCACAGGTAGAAAAATTAAAAGCCGGTCTTGTAAAACCGCAGGCAGAACAAACAAATAAACCAGTTATGGAAGAAAAACAATCTGAAATATCAAATATTAAACCTTCAATTCAATTTGATGATTTTGCAAAAATTGATTTAAAAGTGGGAACAATCACTGCCGCAGAAAAAGTGGAAAAAGCCGATAAACTTTTAAAACTGCAAATTGACCTGGGCTTTGAAACAAGAACCATCGTGAGCGGTATTGCTTTGCATTACCAGCCTGAAAATATCATTGGTAAACATGTGGTGGTGGTAACCAACCTGGCGCCGAGAAAAATGAGGGGTATTGAAAGCAATGGCATGATACTGATGGCGGAAGACAAATCAGGGGAACTGCATTTTGTAAGCCCTGCATCTGCGATAGATAACGGTAGCAACATTAGCTAAGCTGCTATAGAATTATTAAAAAACCACAACTGCAACCAGTTGTGGTTTTTTATTTTTTGCAGCAATGAGAATCCCTTAATTTCGACCTATAAAATAGTTGTTTAACTAACTAATTTTCTTTCCATGTCAAAGAGAACAATAAAAAAAGTAGCGGTATTGGGTAGTGGGGTAATGGGCAGCCGCATTGCCTGCCATTTTGCAGGCGTAGGCTTGCAGGTGTTGTTGCTGGATATCCAGCCAAAGGATTTGCCCGCTGATGCAAAAGCAGGTGATAAAAATAAAATTGTAAATGATGCATTAACAGCGGCGGTTAAATCAAACCCTTCTCCCGTTTACACACAGGACGTGGTAAAAAGAATTACCACCGGCAATTTTATAGATGACATGGAAAAAATTGCCGGTTGCGACTGGGTAATTGAAGTGGTGGTGGAAAGGCTGGACATCAAGCAATCCATTTTTACCGAAGTGGAAAAATACCGTAAACCAGGTACATTGATCACGTCTAACACTTCTGGTATTCCCATTCATTTAATGGCCGAAGGCAGGAGCGATGATTTTAAAAAACATTTTTGCGGCACCCACTTTTTTAATCCGCCAAGGTATTTAAGGTTGCTGGAAATTATTCCAACACCTTATACCGATGCTTCCGTTATTGATTTTTTACTGCATTATGGCGATTTGGTATTGGGTAAAACGACCGTGTTGTGCAAAGACACGCCTGCCTTTATTGCCAACCGCATCGGGGTGTTCGGCATGATGGCCATTATGAACACAATGGAAAAACTGCAGTTAAGCGTGGATGATGTTGATGCACTAACGGGGCCGGTTATAGGCAGACCCAAATCAGCCACCTTCCGTACAGCAGATGTAGTGGGTATTGACACCCTGGTGAAAGTGGCAAAAGGCGTAGCGGAAAATTGCCCCGCTGATGAAGCAAAGCAGCTGTTTGCCATTCCTGCATGGCTGGATAAAATGGTTGCCAACAACTGGCTGGGTGATAAAACAGGGCAGGGTTTTTTCAAAAAGATAAAAGGTTCTGCAGGCGAAAAAGAAATATTGACTTTGAATTTGCAAACGCTTGAGTACGGCCCAAGGCAAAAACCAAGATTTGCAACACTGGAAACTGCCAGGCCCATTGAGGATTTAAAGACAAGATTGAAAGCATTGTATGCAGGGCCGGATAAAGCCGGCGAGTTTTACCGTTTGTTTCACTATAATTTATTTTCTTATATCAGCCACCGCATTCCTGAAATAAGTGACGAGCTATACCGGGTGGATGATGCAATGATGGCTGGCTTTGGCTGGGAGATCGGAGCATTTGAAAGCTGGGATGTATTGGGAGTTACCAAAACAGCTGAAGCTATGAAGGCCGCGGGCTTTACAGTAGCTGCGTGGGTGGATGAACTGCTTGCTTCCGGCGCCTCTTCTTTTTATAAAGTGGAAAATGGAAAGCGTTTGTGCTATGACGTTAGCAGCAAATCATACAAAGTACTGCCCGGTGGCGATGCCTTTATTGTAATGCGGAATTTTGAGAACCAAACCGTTTGGAAGAACAGCGCCTGCCGCACTTATCAGCTTGGTAATGATGTGCTGGGGCTGGAATGGTACACCAAAATGGGCAGCATGGGCGGGGAAGTGCTGGAAGGCATACAGAAATCTATTTCCCTTGCTGAAGAAAAATATAAAGGCCTGGTGATCGCCAACGAAGGACAAAATTTTTCAGCCGGGGCCAATGTAGGAATGATATTTATGCTGGCAGTTGAGCAGGACTATGACGAAATTGATATGGCCATTCGTATGTTTCAAAATACGATCATGAGGGCAAGGTATTCTTCCATACCCGTTGTGGTGGCGCCGCATGGCCTGGCACTGGGCGGTGCCTGCGAGCTGAGCCTCCATGCAGACAAGGTAATTCCTGCGGCTGAAACTTATACCGGTTTGGTGGAAGTGGGCATTGGCGTAATTCCCGGTGGTGGCGGCACTAAGGAGTTTGTGCTGAGAGCAAGCGATGAGCTTCATAACGGTGAAGTGGACACGAACACTTTACAAAACCGCTTCCTCACTATTGCCACCGCAAAAGTGGCCACTTCTGCTTACGAAGCATACAACCTGGGCATCTACAGGAAGGGTAAAGACGAAGTGAGCATTAATATTGGCAGAAGGATTAACGAAGCCAAACAGGCCGTAATTGAATTGTATGATGACGGGTATGTAATGCCCGTGCAGCGTAAAGATATTAAAGTGCTTGGCCGCGGCGCTTTAGGTGCCATGTATGCCGGCATCAATGGGATGCGTACGGCCAACTATGCGACTGATCATGACGTGACTGTTGCCAAAAAGCTGGCTTACGTAATGGCCGGCGGCGATTTAAGTGAGCCCACTTTGGTAAGCGAGCAATATTTACTGGATTTGGAAAGGGAAGCATTTCTTTCTTTGTGTAGTGAAAAGAAAACACTGGAAAGGATACAAAGCGTGCTGAAAACAGGGAAACCGGTGAGGAATTAATCCACCAGTCTGACCGTCTCGGTCTGACTGGTTGTTGAAGTTACCTATAGATTGTATAAACTATTTTACTAATTTTATCCTTAACTGGCCAGACCAGGTTGAAAGATGAAATTCGTTCTCGGAAATATTTATCATATTTACAATCAGGGTAATAACCGGCAGCAGGTATTTTATTGTGATGAAGATTATCTCATCTTTCTGGGGCTTATAAGGCGCTTCATTCAGCCACAATCAGAAATTATTGCCTGGTGCATTATGCCAAATCATTTCCATCTTTTATTGTTTGCAACAGGCGAAGGCTGCACAATAATGAAACAAGGTGGTTTGGAAATAGAAAAGCTGACTAATGGCATCCGGAATCTTTTAAGCAGTTACGCAAGAATATTCAATAAACGTTATCAGCGGTCAGGCTCTGTATTCAGGCAAAAAACAAAAGCAAAGAACGTGGCTGAAGAAGATTGGGTAGTTAAGAAAAAATGCAGTTTACAGGATTATTGCTCTTTTTGCTTTACTTATATCCATGAAAATCCTGTAGCAGCCGGGCTTGTAAAGAGTGCTGGCGATTGGAAATTTTCATCATATCCTGATTATGCAGGTCTAAGAAATGGTAATTTGTGTAATAAAGCACTTGCTGTTAAGTATTGTGGTTATGAATCGGTGGAGTTTTCAAGAAAACCAGTTGCAAGAGTTGACGCTAATTTTATAAATAATTTTTTAAAACAATAATAATAACCCCAGTCAGACCGGGACGGTCAGACTGGGTAGAGGAATGGGCGAAGCTGAACTCATACCACACCAACAACAACTCATCATCCGCTCTGTATTATTTTTTTATGGTAATGCAGCCGGCGAAGAATTGAGCAAACAGATCGCAGGCGATATTGAACAGCACTGGAATGATGCAAACGGTTTTGTCAAGCTTCGCCATGGTATATTTCGTGTGCTGTTCAGCATTGAAGGTTTGTATGCAAAAGATTTAACCCCGCAGGAAATATTTGAAAATACTGACCCGAAAAATAATTATTTCCGGGTAGAAGCCAGCTCGCCCATACAGGTTTCTTTTGTTGACGGGCTTGGTTGTAATACCGGATTTTTTTTGCTGAGTAATTTATTACAGGATTCTACCACCGCCGCACATGAATACGGGCACACCATTGGCCTGCCGCACCCGGATATATTGGACATCAGGGGCAGGGGAGTGCCGGGCATCATGTATCCCCGCGGCACCATGGTGGATGCGCCGCACCAGTATAACCCCCATGCCATTGCCGGTGATAATACCAATGGAGGCACGATGAACCCTCTTTCCAGGAAAGTACTGCAGGAAGACATTGATAATTTGCAACTGCACAGGCTCCGGTTTAATAATAATGGTTTTGCCACGGTGGGTGAATTTTCATCCCTCTGGCATGAAGCATACGAATGAGCTGCCGTTTATCAAACTTTTAAGAAGGGATTGCCGTAAAATCATTTATCTTTCATCCCCTGAACTTTTATCGGCAATCTATGGCAGTATTATCAGTAGAAAACCTTCAAAAAAATTACGGCCGCGTACAGGCGCTGAAAGGCATCAGCTTTTCTGTGCCGAAGGGCTGCGTATTTGGTATCCTTGGGCCTAACGGCAGCGGTAAGACGACTTTGCTTGGTCTTATCATGGATATCCTGAAGCCAACAGCAGGCTCCTATAAATTATTTGATGAGCAGCCGGCGGAAAACCATCGCAGGCAGATCGGCACTTTTTTGGAAACGCCTAATTTTTATCATTATTTATCTGCCGTGGAGAATCTTAAGATATCCGCGGCAATAAAGCAAAGAGGTGCCGATGATATTGATACGGTGCTGGAAATGGTCAACCTCACACAACGAAAGCACTCAAAGTTCAGCACTTATTCACTGGGTATGAAGCAAAGGCTTGCCATTGCATCCTGCCTGCTGGGCAATCCTGATGTGCTGGTGCTGGATGAGCCAACGAACGGCCTGGATCCCGTAGGCATTGCCGAAACCAGGGAGCTCATAAAGAAATTATACCAGCAGGGAAAAACGATCATCATGGCGAGCCACCTGCTGGATGAAGTGGAAAAGGTGTGTACCCATGTTGCCATTTTGAAGAAGGGTGAACTGCTTACCACCGGGCCGGTGGATGAAATTTTAGCGAACGAAGATATTGTTGAAATCGGCGCTGCGGATACCGGCCGGCTGCAGCAGGTGGCGCAGCAGCTGAAAGGCTATAGCAGCATTAAACAATCTGAAAATTTATGGCAGCTTTTTTATCCTGTCGGCACCGCCAATACAGAAAATATCAACCGGTATTTTTTTGAGCAGGGCATAACGCTGACGCATATCCGCCTGAAGAAAAAAAGTCTTGAATCCAGGTTTTTTGAACTAACGAACAATTGATATATGGTAGAATTATTAAAAATAGAATGGCTGAAGATTAAAAATTATTCTGCATTTATTGTGCTGGGTTTGTTTTACCTTCTCGGTATTTTAGGTGTTAACTATGCAGTTTTTTATACCAAGAAAAATCTTATTGACAAGGCAGATCCCACCGGCATGCTGTCCGGCTCATCGCCTTATGATTTTGCACATACCTGGCAAACCACCAGCTATGTAAGCGGTTACCTTTTATTGTTGCCCGGGCTATTACTGATCTTGCTTGTCACCAATGAATTTGCCTTCCGTACCCACCGGCAAAACATCATTGACGGGTGGAACAGGAAAAATTTTATTGATGTGAAGATTGCCATGGCGGTTATCATTGCGGTTGTTTCAACCATCCTTGTATTTATTAGCGCCATTATTTTTGGTTTTGCATCGGGTTCTTCTTTTTCTACCGGGGATATGAGTGCAATTCCCTGTTTTTTTCTCAAAGCCCTTTCGTACAATATGATTGCCCTGCTTTTTGCGGTGCTGGTAAGAAAAACAGGCTTTGCCATCGGCCTCTATTTTATTTATATGGGTTTCGAGAATATCCTGTCTGCCGTTTTGCAGGCATTATCTTTCAAATTCAAAAGCGATTATAATTTTGATATTGGCGACATGGGCGATTACCTCCCGATGAATGCCGCTGACGGGTTGCTGCATTTTCCTGAAACCACTATCGGTAATATGGCCAAAAATGCAAGTATAGCGCCACATTATTATGGGGGTGCAGTGCTGGCATTGGCGCTTATTTACCTGTTTATATTTTTTATATGGAGCAGGAGCAGGGTTATTAAAACAGATTTATAAATTCTCTTTCTACATTTTAAAATATATAGTTTATGAAAAAACAACTGGTAGCCGCAGCATTATCGCTGGCGGTGTTTTCAGCAGCGGCGCAGCCCCGCCTGCCTGAAAATTATTTTTGGAAAAAATTAAACAACGGGCTGGAAGTGGTAGTGATAGAAAATCACAAGGTGCCGCTTGCCACCATAGAGATCGCCGTAAAAAACGGCGCTTATACGGAAGGCCCCGAATACAGTGGTCTCAGCCATTTATTTGAGCACATGTTTTTTAAGGCCAACAGGGATTATCCTGACCAGGAAAAATTTATCAAGAGAACAGAAGAACTGGGCGCTATATGGAATGGCACTACCGCAGAAGAAAGGGTGAACTATTTTTTCACTTTTGACAAGGACAGCCTCAATGCAGGGCTCCGCTTTATGAACGCTGCCATTCGTTTTCCTATTTACCGTACAGAAGATATGCAGAAGGAAAGGCCGGTAGTGGATGGCGAATTTCAACGGGCGGAAAGTGATCCAGGCTTTCAATTATGGTATGAATGCCAGAAAAAATTATGGGGCGACCTGGTAACGAGGAAAAATCCCATCGGGGACCATAACATCATCAACACCGCCACGCCCGAAAAAATGATGATCATTAAAAACAAATATTATTTTCCCAATAATTCATTGCTGGTAATATGCGGGGATGTGCAGCATGATGCCGCATTTGCCGATGCAGAAAAAATATTTGGTGATTGGCAAAGCAGCGGTTTTAACCCCCATGAAAAGTACCCCATACCGGAATTTGCACCGCTGGAGTCAACAAAATATTTTGTAAAAGAATCTTCTATTGCCCAAACGCCTTATATGATGTTTTACTGGCAGGGGCCTGATACAAGGAACGATTCGGCAGCAACTATTGCAGCAGATGTTTTTTCCACCATTCTCGGGCTGAATGCTTCCAAATGGAAACAGGCCTTGATTGATAAGGGCCTGGCCACAGTGGCAGATGTAAGCTACCAGACCTTAAGATATATTGGCCCCATTAATATTTTTGTATTGCCCAACCCTGAAAAGCTGAAAGAATGCAATGATGAAATAAGCAGGCAAATCAAAATGTGGGGCGATGATGATTATTTCACTGATGAGCAGTTGGAAACGGCCAAGCAGATCCTGCAGCGGAATTATATCCGGCAAAATGAAAAGCCTTCTTCACTGGCCAGCCAGCTTACTTATGCATGGTGCAGCACTTCGTATGAATATTACCTCGATTATATCAGCAACTGCAGCAAAATAACAAAGGAAGATATCAAGCGGTATATTGATAAGTACGTTGCCGGTAAAAATTACGTGGCAGGCCTCATCATCAATGAAGAAATGAACAAACAGATAAAGCCATCTGAATTTTTTAAACCCAATAATTAATTTTTAATATTCATGAATATGAAAAAGTTTTTTTCAATAATTAAATACGGGTTGCCGGCAGCATTGTTTTTTTATGCAGCCACAGCCACAGCACAAAAAGGTGAAGCTTATGAAACCACCGTTAATGGTGTAAAAGTGATAGTGCAGCCGAGCGGCAACCAGATAGTAGAAATTCAAATCATTATCAAAGGCGGTGTGCAAAACTATTCAGCGGCAAAGCAGGGCATTGAAAGCCTGGCCATGAACGCTTTAACGGAGTGCGGTACAAAGAATGATGATAAAAATTCTTTTAAGAACAAGCTGGACAAAGTGAGTGCGCAGGTATATGGCAATGCCGGGAATGATTATTCCACTATCGGCATGAACTGTATCAAGGGTGACTTTGATGCAGTATGGCCTTTGTATGCAGATGCTGTTACACAGCCGGCGTTTGAAGAAAAAGAATTTGAAAGGATAAAGCAGGACGCTATTAACGACCTCAGGGCAAGGGAATCTGAGCCTGATTATTCCATTCATAACATGGCAAAGGAAATTGCATTTGCAGGAAAGGATTATGCGAAAAGGCCTGAAGGAACAGTGGCCATTGTATCAAAGCTGACGGCAGCCGAAACCAAAGCATATTATCAGTCCATCCTTACCCGTTCAAGAATGCTGATAGTGGTGGTGGGTGAAATTGACAGGGCCGAACTGGAAAAGAAAATTGCGCTGCTGCTGGTGGGTATTCCTGAAGGAGAGCCGTTTACTTTAAAGAAAGAACAGATAACTCCTGCACAAAACAGTTTTAAAGCAGCAAAAAAAGACCTGGCTACAAATTATATACAGGGCATTACCGGCGCCCCGGTACCAGGCACACCGGATTACAATGCCTTCTCGCTTGCCATGAGGATATTTGCCATGAAGTACTTTTTAGAAGTGCGTACAAAAAACGGCCTATCGTATGCGCCTCAAAGCTGGTTTGACGGCGGCACATCACCTTCGGCCAACATCGCAGTGTCCACTACAAACCCTGATAAATTTATAGCTGTAACAAAAGCTCTGGTGGATAAAACAAAAAAAGAAGGATTTACTGAAGATGAATTAAGGAATGTAAAGACCCAATACCTCACCCGTTTCTTTTTTACGCAGGAAACAAACGGGGCGCAGGCCTCTTCGCTTGCCTCTAACGAAGTGCTGCATGATAACTGGAAAAGGGCGCTTACCATCAGTGATGATGTGAAAAAAGTATCGCTGGAGGAGCTGAACAAAGCTTTTAGCAAGTATATCTCCAATATTGTATGGGCTTACCAGGGCGACCCTGCAAAAGCAAACCCTGCATTGTTTAAAGGGGATGCAAAACCGGTATTGCCGAAATCGAAAGTAGCGGTAAAAAAGAAAGGATAACAGGTAAAATGTATAATACAAACCCGGCTGCAGGCAAGCCGGGTTTTTTCTTTACAATATATTAGTTTGCTAAATGTATTCAATACCATTGCCATATCGAAGTATGGCACTGCAATTGCATAGTAATTGATTGTTTTTATAAATGGATAATGGTACATTTATAACTTTAAAACATAGTGTTATGAAGCTTCGGCTCGTATTCTTTCTTTCATTCATCATTGCCGCACCTTTGTTTTTACAGGCGCAGCAGATCACCTTTTCCGAACCTTTCAGTAATGACGGGAGAAATGCAAATTATGATATACTCGGCAGGATAACCGGCAACATTGTTGTTTTTAAAAATGAGCGTTCGCATTATGCTGTAAATATATTCAATGACAGCATGCTGCTGAAGGAGCAGGTGGAGCTTGATTTTTTGCCGGGGCGAACTTTTAATGTTGATTATGTTGCTTACCCCGGTTACTTCTTCCTCATATACCAATACCAGCAAAAAGGTATTCTGTATTGCATGGGGATAAAGATGGATGGCAATGGAAAGAAAGCAGGGGAGCCTGTGGAGCTTGATACCACAAAAATTGGTTCACTGGGCGATAATAAAATATATTCCGCTATTAACAGCGATGACAGGAAAAGGATAATGATATTTAAAATACAGCGCAGGGATGATAAGGCAAACTTTGTCACCAAATTGTATGATAACGATTTGCAGTTGCTGCACCAAACCCGTACCAGCATAGACTATGATACGGATAAGAACAGCTTCGGGGATTTCTTTGTTGACAACGATGGAAATTTTGTTTTCACCAATACAGAGCGCAAAAACAACAGGGACAACCCTTCTGCTTTTTATCTGGTAAGAAAGGAGGTGAATGAAGATACATTCCGTGTTGCCAGGGTAGCACCCGAAAAAATTTACCTGGACGAGCTGAAGATGAAAATTGATAATGTAAACAGGAAATATATAGTGAGCTCGCTTTTTTATAAAGAACGGAGCGGTAATGTTGATGGTGTGTATAATTATATCTGGGATGCAGCCGGCGACAGTACTTATGCCGGTGTGGTTTCGGAATTTAATGATGAACTGAAAGAAGTGGCAAAATCATCCGGCAGCTCCAAAGCTGCATTCAATGATTTTTTTATAAGGAATATCGTGCTTAAAAAAGACGGCAGCTTTATCCTCACGGCAGAAGATTTTTCAAGCCAGGCATCCGGTATGAATAACTGGAACCGGTATGATTATCTCTATGGCTCTCCGTATTTCAATCCTTATGATTATTACTATTACAGTCCATCCTACTATGGCTTTTACAGGCCCTGGAACAGGTTTGGCAACCAGTTCCAGGCTACCAGGTATTATTACAATAACATCCTTGTATTAAGTGTTTCAAAAGAAGCTGTGCCTGACTGGAGCAATATTATCCACAAGCAACAAACTGATGATAATGATGACAGCTATCTTTCCTTTAATATATTTAATACCGGCGGCGAATTGCATTTTCTTTTTAATGACATTTCAAGAAGGGAAAGGCTGTTGTCAGACAATATTGTTACCCCCGATGGTATCGCCCGCCGTAATCCTACGCTGCGCACTTATGAAAAAGGATATGAAATGATGCCACGTTATGCCAAACAGACCGGCGCAAGGCAGGTAGTTGTGCCGGCTACTTACCGGGGACAAATATGTTTTGCGAAAATTGATTTCTGAATTTGATATGCACATTGAGGGACATGCAGGAACAAAAAGTTTATTTTCTCTCTGCGTCCTCAGCGCCTCTGCGTGGGGAATAAATAAATGGCACGCAGGGCTAAGGAGAACGCAGAAAAAGCAAAAAGTTTATTTTCTCTCTGCGTCCTCAGCGCCTCTGCGTGGGGAATAAATAAATGGCACGCAGAGCTAAGGAGAACGCAGAGAAAGCAAAAAGTTTTATTTTTTTCTCTACGTCTCTGTGTGACATCACAATAAATGGCACGCAGAGCCAAGGAAAGTGCAACAGGTAAAAGAATTATTTCCTCCCTGCGTCCTCAGCGCCTCTGCGTGAAAAATAAAATAAATGGCACGCAGAGCTAAGGGAAAGTGCAGAACAGGTAAAAAAATTATTTCCTCACTGCGCCCTTGTCGCCTTGTGTGGGGTAAAATCTCACCTCTTTTTTGTTTCCCAATAATTATTTGCTCATTTTTGCAACAATCAAAAAACAGCACACGTGACCGGCGCTTTCAAAGCCAACAATCCTGTTAACACATTCGTATTGTTATGCTATGGCCTGCTCCTGAAGTTGCCCATGTTTCTGCATCCCGTAAAGCCGGAACCACAGGCTACGGATGGCTTTTTATTCAGGCAGCTATTGCTGCAACTGGATTTTGTAAGCGCAAAGCTGCCCGGCATTTACCCACTCATCACATTCCTGCTTTTATATCTCCAGGCCATTACTTTTAACCAGCTTGCCAATGGACAAAAACTGCTGCAAAAGCCCAATTACCTGATTGGTATGTCATATTTGCTCATTACTTCTCTGTTCAGGGAATGGAATGAATTGTCGGCACCCCTGATCATCAATTCAATGCTGGTATGGGTTTGGGCCAGGATGAGCTCGCTGGGGCAGGACAGGAACGTAAAAGGTACACTCTTTAATATCGGCATGGTCATCAGCCTTGCCACCTTTTTTTATTTTCCTTCCATTGCATTTGCCGCACTCATCATTTTCGGGTTAGTGGTAATACGGCCCTTCCAGCTGGCAGAATGGTTGATTGCATTACTGGGCATCCTCACACCATATTATTTTTTGCTGAGCTATATTTTTTTAACCGACAAATGGAAAGAATTTAAACTCCAGGGTATTTTCATCAGCCAGCCGGTGTTTTATGACAGTACCCGTGCATTGGTTGCCATCATCATCGTATTATTCGCCAGCGTGGTCGGGCTGTTTTTTATCCGGAAAAATTTCCTGCGCCAGCTGGTGCAAACCCGTAAAAGCTGGAACCTTGTTTTCCTGTATTTCGTGGTGGCTTTTTTTATACCATTTATCAACGCCGCCCGCAGCTTTGAATACTGGATCCTGTGTGCCATCCCGCTCTCTGCCTTTGTGGGCGCCGCTTTCATGTATCCCAACGTTAAGTGGTTCCCAAAATTGTTGCACTGGCTTATGGTAGGTTTTGTGGTCGCCTTCAGCTACTTCATTAAAAAATGAGATGGTAGTTGTATTTTTGCAATGGTACCGGCATTTGTTTTTCATAGCGTCATCGTTGTGTCACTCGCTTGTACCATATACCCATTATCATCATTTTTACATTATATGAAATTCGGCGTTGTAATATTTCCCGGCAGCAATTGTGACAGGGATATGATTGAAGCCCTGCGTAATGATTTGCAGCAGGAAGTGATTGAGCTTTGGCACAAGGACAAAGACATCAGCATGTTTACCACCGATGACTGCATTGTGCTGCCCGGCGGTTTCAGCTACGGCGATTATTTGCGCTGCGGCGCCATTGCCCGTTTCAGCCCCATGATGCAAAGTGTGATTGAGTTTGCCGGCAAAGGCGGCAAAGTGCTCGGTGTATGCAATGGCTTTCAAATTCTTTGTGAAGCAGGCCTGCTCCCTGGCGTATTGCTGAGGAATGAAAAGCAGCAATTTGTTTGCAAAAATGTTTTTATAAAAGAAGCAGCCACAGAAGGAAGCCAGGCATTAAAAATCCCTGTAGCCCACGGCGAAGGCAGGTATTTTGCAGACGATAAAACGCTGGAGGAACTGGAAATGCACCGCCAGATCATTTACCGTTATTGCGATGATAAAGGCAGTATTACCCACGCCTGTAATCCCAACGGCGCCACACACAATATTGCCGGCATTTGCAATAAGGAAAGAAATGTTTTTGGCATGATGCCGCATCCTGAAAGAGCTACCAGCAGCGCCCTGGGAAACGAAGATGGTAAAAAAGTTTTCTGCCACCTCTTTCAGCTAAACTAATGTTAAAAACGCCGGGTATCATATATAATACATTTGCATACTGGGCTGTATTTGTAAATTTGCCCTGATAAACAAACATCTGGATGAAAACACTTTTTTACTTCTTACTGCTTACTTTTTGCCTTCACACGGCTGATGCCCAAATGCCCGATCCGGTTCAATGGACCTATACGGCGAAAAAAATTGCTGATAAAACTTACGAAGTGCACCTGACCGCCAGCATTCAAACTAACTGGCACCTGTATTCGCAAACACAGCCCGATGATGCCATTAACCAGCCCACTGAAATAAAATTCAGTAAGAATCCGCTGGCAACGTTTGATGGTTCAGTAAAAGAAGTGGGCAAGATGAAGTTGTTTAAAGACGAGAAATTAAAAATATCAGCCAATCAATATTCCGATAAGGTGGATTTTGTGCAGGTGGTAAAATTAAAAGCGCCAGTAAAAACAAAAATCGTGGGTAGCGTGGAATACCAAACCTGCGATGATAAAAAATGCCTGCCGCCTAAAAAAATTGATTTTTCCGTAGCGTTGAATTAAACATACTTAATAAGGGTTCATCAACGAACCCTTTTTTATTAATTTCACTCAATGAAACTCCGATTTTTACTCCTCTGTATAGTAACATCGTTTGCAGCTTTTGCACAGGATTCATCCGCCCCCGTTTTTAAATGGAATGTAACATCCAAAAAAATTGCCGATAAAAAATACGAGCTCAGTTTCAGCACTGCCGGTGTGCCGGGCACAGAATTGTATGCTCCCTCGCAGAACCTTGACGGGGCAGCGTCAGCAGAGCTGGCTTTTAACGACAGCAGCATAACCGTTGGAAACTTTACTGCAACGGGAAAAACGAAAAAGATTACCTCTGCCATTTTCGGAAACAAGCAGTTTGATGTATCAGGGGGCAATACGGAATGGAAGGCCACGGTACAGTTTAAGGACAAAGTGCCTGCACAGCTGTTAGGGTCGCTTTCTGTGTTCTACAATAAAGGCGAAGATTTTTTACCGGATATTCCTTTTTCATTCAATACGGCATTGGAAGGCGGCGTGGTATCTGCCGTTAAAATAAAAATTCCTTCCATTGATATTAAACATCCTGTGAACAATTGCGGTGATGAAGGCACCCAAAGCAAAAGCATTTTGTCTATTTTCTTTTTAGGCGTGCTGGGTGGTTTGATTGCATTGCTTACACCCTGTGTATTTCCGCTGATACCCGTCACCGTTACCTTCTTCACCAAAAAATCATCCAATAAAAGCAAGGCAGTGAGCAATGCTGTTTTTTACGGCTTGTCTATTTTTTTTATTTACATCGCTATCACCATACCGTTTCACATCGCCAGCAAAACCATCAGCCCCGAGATATTCAACAATATTTCAACCAATGTATGGATCAACCTGGTGTTCTTTATTGTATTTGTAACATTTGCTTTATCATTTTTCGGTTTATTTGAAATTGTACTGCCGTCATCATTTGCCAATACGGCTGATTCAAAATCAGGATTGGGAAATTACAGCGGTATTTTTTTTATGGCAGCTACGCTGGCAATTGTTTCATTCTCCTGTACCGGGCCATTGCTGGGCACATTATTAGCCAATGTGGCAAATGAAGGCCCCTGGCCGCTTACGGCAGGCGCTGCCGGTTTTGGCATTGCGCTGGGCTTGCCTTTTGCATTGTTTGCCATGTTTCCCAACTGGCTGCATTCATTGCCCAAAAGCGGTGGCTGGATGACAGATGTGAAAGTAGTGCTGGGCTTCGTGGAACTGGCGCTGGCCATTAAATTTTTAGCCAATGCAGATAACGTAGAGCAATGGGGGATTTTAAAAAGAGAAGTATTTGTAGCAGCCTGGATCATCGTTGGCATTTGCATTGTATTGTATTTGATCGGTTGGTTAAAAATAGGGCACAGCAGCCCCGTTAAAAAGTTTTCGTTTACAAGAATTGCGTTTATTATTTTATTCGGCGCTACCACTTTGTATTTATTGCCCGGCGTTACCAACAGCCGCATGGCAGGACTGGGTCTGTTAAGCGGTTTTCCCCCGCCATTGTCTTACAGCCTTTATTCTCATCATGTATTGATAACAGAAGGCGTAAAGCCATTGCACAATGAGTATGAAAAAGCGCTGCAGCTGGCAAAAGAGCAGCACAAGCCGTTGCTGGTGGATTTTACGGGATGGGCCTGCGTAAACTGCCGCCGCATGGAAGAAAAAGTATGGACCAATAAAGAAGTGGATAGCTTGATGCGGGATAAATTTATTGTAGTGTCTTTATACGTGGATGAAAAAACGAAACCGCCTGCAACAGAGCAAAAAGTTTTTAAAACCGGCAGCGGTACCGAAAAAAATATTGTAACAGTAGGGGACAGGTGGGCCACTTTTCAAACGGAAAATTTTGGTGCCACCTCACAACCGCAATATGCCATTATTAGCGTTGATGAAATTGCGTTGACCAAAACAAAATTCTATACCCCTGACCCGGTGGCATTTGCCGATTGGCTCAGGTGCGGGCTGGAAGCATATAAAAGAAGTGAATAACTGCCAGGCCTTGTGAGCTTTCCGGCGCTGTAAAAATAATTTAGGCTTTGCACCTGTGTCTTAAATAGGACAGGCATGGTATATTTCCTCAAAATTCCTACAAAATCCCAATTTACCTTTGTGCCGGTATGAAAATTCTTTTGGTTGAAGATAATAAGGAGCTGGCGCAAAGCATGTGGTATTATTTCCAGGAAGAACATTATATCTGCGAATGTGCCTATACTTACGATGATGCGCTGGAGCGTTTATCGGTAAATACTTACGATTGTATTTTGCTGGACATTATGTTGCCCGATGGCAATGGCTTAAACCTGCTTAACTATATTAAGAGAGAAAAAGTTGACAGCGGGGTGCTGATCATTTCGGCAAAAAATGCTTTGGATGATAAAATTACAGGGCTTGAAGAAGGCGCTGACGATTACATCACCAAACCCTTTCATTTGCCGGAGCTTCATGCAAGGCTGCGGGCAGTGTTCCGCCGTAAAAAAACTGGTGGTTATAACCATTTAACCTGTAAAGAAATTTCATTGAATACAGATACGTTTGAAGTGTTTGTGCATCATACGCCGCTTACTGTTACACGAAAAGAATTTGAGCTGCTGCTATATTTCCTCGTAAATAAAAACAGGGTGCTGTCCCGGCAATCTATTGCCAACCATCTCTGGGGCGACCATACTGATAATTTATCTAATTTTGATTTTGTGTACCAGCATATAAAAAATCTTCGCCAGAAAATAAGCGCCGCACAGGGCAATGATTATATTGAAACAGTATATGGCCTTGGGTATAAATTTAATATTTCCGAATCCGCCTGATGATGAGCCTGCTCAATAAAATATCCATTTGGTTTATCGTTATTATGTTGCTGGTAACGCCTGTTACCATGTACATATCGTATTCCAATATCAAAAAGCGGATAGATACTGCTGAAATAGAACGGCTGAAATCCCTTAATGAAACAGCGGCAGCCCAGCTCCGAAAAGGAGAAATGCCACAGCAAACCATACAGGGGAAACCAATAACCGTAAACCGCTACGACAGCGCCACCTTGCCTGCCCAAAACCCGGAAATAATACATGTTTGCGGGGAAAGCGCAGGGCTGAAACAAAACGAATGCCTGGTGCAGGTGAATTCCTTTGTTCACACAGGTAACGGTAATTATAAAATATCCGCTTATAACTATGTAACGCAAACCGATGACATTATAAAGGGCATGCTCAATGCCGTAATATGGAAAATGCTGTTCATCATCCTGGCAGTTGCCATTACTGCCAGGATATTATCAAGGTATATCCTGCAGTCTTTTCGCCATACTACCAATGCTATCAGGCATTTTAACCTGCAGCAAAAGGAAAAACTGCAGCTTGCCCCTACCACCACCAGGGAGTTTAAGGAATTGAACGAATTTTTACAGGCAATGACCAATAAAGCTGTGCAGGATTACGCTTCGGTAAAGGAGTTCAGTGAAAATGCTTCGCATGAGCTGCAAACACCGCTCGCCGTTATTCAAAGTAAAATTGAACTGCTGGCTGAAACCGGTATTGATGGTAACCAGGCCGCGCTGATTGCTGATATGCAAAATGCCATTGATAAACTCGGGCGGATAAACCGTTCGTTGGTATTATTGACAAGACTGGACAACCATGAATTTAAAACGGATGAACCTGTCCGTTTTTGCACTGTCACAAAAGATGCCATTGCCGCTTATTCCGACAGGATAACAATGAAAAACCTTTCTATCACTACTTCGGTAGATAAAGATGTGAAAGTGAAAATACACAAAACACTGGCAGAAATACTGGTAAATAATCTTTTCACCAATGCCATTCGACATAATATTACAGGTGGCTCCGTTGATGTATTGTTAACACAGCGTTATCTCCAGATTAATAATACAGGCACTGAACCCGAAATGCCGGCCGAAGAGCTTTTTCGCCGTTTCAAAAAAAGCAATCAATGTGCAGACAGCATTGGGCTTGGGCTTTCTATTGTACAGCAAATTTGTGAAGTAAGCAACTTTAGCGTGCATTACGATTTTACCGGCGGCTGGCACAGCATCACTGTCTATTTTCAAAAGAATGAAAAACACCATCCTTTTGTCCCGCTTCAAAATTACTTCAAAATGTAGGACGTACTTGCATACGGAAAAGCATAGCAGCTATAAAACATTTTCTCCCGTATGCAAAAAAAGAATTTACTCCTATTACTGGTTGCTTTTGGTTTATTAAACGGCAGCAACGCACAAAGAGTGCTCACCCTGAAAGAGGCAGTAGAAACAGCAGTAAAAAACTATGGAAGCGTCAAAGCGAAAGAAGCGTATGTAAAATCGGCACAGGCGGCAATAGAGCAGGCAAAACGGGACAACCTACCCAATATCAATTTCGGGCTGCAGCAGGACTTTGGGACTATTAACGGTCAGAATGGCCCACTGTATGGCTTTGGCGGGTTAAGCGTTGCTTCTGCCGGGCCTTCATTGCCCGAACAAAACTGGAATGCTGCTTTCGGCTCATTGTACCTCACCAATGTAAACTGGGATTTTTTCGCGTTCGGCAGGGCAAAGGAGCATGTAAAAGTTGCCCGGTCCGCAGCAGAACAATACAGCAAAGATTTATCGCAGGAAATTTTTCAGCATAAAATTAAAGTGGCTGCCGCTTATTTAAACCTGCAGGCTGCGCAGCAACTCAGTTATTCATACAGGCGGAATTTAGAGAGAATAGATACGGTACGCCACACTGTAATTACCAAAGCAGTGAACGGGCTGGTTGCAGGCGTTGATTCTTCCCTGGCAAATGCTGATTATGCAAATGCGCTTATCACTTATACCCGTTCAATAGACAATGTGCAGCAGGAGGAAAACACGCTGTCATTTTTAATGGGCGTGGATACGGCCGATTTTGTGCCTGACAGTATTTCCATTGCAAAAATACCGGCTTACATAGCCGATACTGTTGCATTGGAAAATCACCCGCAGCTTCTTTTTTACAAAAGCAGGATTTTGGCCAGCGAGCAGCAGAAAAAATATTTAAAAACATTTTATTACCCCGCATTTTCCATAGCAGGTGTGCTGCAAACAAGGGGCTCCGGTTTTGGAAATAATTATGTGCAAAATCAAAAAGATTACAGCAGCGCTTATTGGGATGGCATAAAGCCAACCCGTACCAATTACTTATTTGGTATAGGCGTTACGTGGAATATCACAACGCCATATCGTTTATCGCAGCAGGTAAAATCGCAGGACTACATAACACAAGGTTTACAGAAGGAATATTCACTTGCAGAAAAGCAGCTGAGAGCGCAGCTGCAGCTTGCAGAAACCAGGTGGCGCAATGCACTTACCATCTATAGCCAGGCACCCACACAGCTGAAGGCTGCCGGTGATGCTTACATACAGCGCTCAACGTTATATAAAAATGGTCTTACCGATATGGTGGATTTATCGCAGGCCATTTATGCTTTGGTGAGGGCCGAAACAGATAAGGATGTGGCAGGCAGCAATGTGTGGCAGGCACTTTTATTGAAAGCTGCCGCCACAGGAGATTTCAGCCTGTTTGAAAACCAATTTTAATTCAATAACTATTTATTATAACAGCAGATGAACTTAATACGATTTGCATTAAGAAAACCAATTACCATTTTAGTAATCGTGGCAGGGTTATTTTTCTTTGGAATAAAAGCTGCAACGACTATTAAGATTGATATTTTCCCCAGGCTGGACCTGCCTGTTATTTATTTATCACACCCGTTTGGCGGTTACACGCCTACCCAGATGGAAACATTTTTCGGCAAGCAATACATCAACATCCTGTTATTTGTTAACGGGGTAAAAAGTATTGAAACCAAAAACATCAATGGGTTAACGCTTATCAAGATCAACTTCTATCCCGGTACCAATATGGCGCAGGCGGCAGCAGAAGTAAGCGCTTATTCCAACCGTATCCAGGCTGCCTTTCCGCCAGGTTCAAATCCACCGTTCATTGTGCGTTTTGACGTTTCTACTTTGCCCGTGGGCCAATTGGTTTTGAGCAGCGACAAACGGAGTGGTAACGAGTTGCTCGATTTGGCAAATGTGTATGTGCGTGCTTCTTTTACTTCTGTTCCGGGCCTGGTAGGCTCGCCGCCGTTTGGTGGTAATGTGCGGACGGTAGTTATTAAAGCCAACCCCGATTTATTGCGTGCCCACAACTTAACGCCGCAGCAATTGGTGGAAGCATTAACTGCCTACAACGTAACTGCGCCTGCAGGAAATGTAAGAATAGGAACATTGAATTATATAACGCCTGCCAATACCACTGTTAAAAATATCCAGGACTTTGGCGATATTCCTGTTTATAAAAATGCAGTGAACAATGTTTACCTGAAAGATGTGGCAACCATACAGGACGGTGCAGACGTGGCTTCCAGCGTGGCATTGATCAATGGCCACCGGTCTGTATACATTGATATTGCCAAAGCAGCAGATGCTTCCACATGGGAAGTGGTGCAAAACCTGAAAAAGGCATTGCCCAAAATTCAATCGCAACTGCCCGAAGACGTAAAGCTGAGCTATGAATTTGACCAGTCAACCTATGTTATCAATTCGGTAAAAAGCTTATTAAGCGAAGGCGCTATCGGCGCCATATTAACGGGCCTGATGGTGCTCATGTTTCTTGGCGATTTGCGTGGTGCGCTGATTGTAATACTCACTATCCCCACGGCAATCATTTCAGCTGTTTTATTCCTTGGTTTATTTGGGCAGACCATTAATATTATGACCCTGAGCGGCCTTGCATTGGCCATTGGTATCCTTGTTGACGAAAGCACGGTAACTATTGAAAACATACACCAGCACCTGGATATGGGCAAGCCCAAAGCCCTGGCCATCTGGGATGCCTGTAAGGAAATTGCTTTTCCCAAATTATTAATCCTGTTTTGTATTCTCGCCGTGTTTGCGCCTGCGTTTACCATGGGCGGCATCCCGGGCTCATTGTTTTTGCCACTGGCATTGGCGATAGGCTTCAGCATGATCGTTTCTTATTTTCTTGCACAAACCTTTGTGCCTGTAATGGCAAACTGGATAATGAAAATAAAACATCATAAAAAGAAAGACGGAACGGAATTGTCCGATACAGAAGAGTTTAACGAAGCCGGTTTAAATATAAAAGATGAAAGCGATACATGGAACCAGAAAGCAACATTGATTGAGCACAACCGTAAAACAAAAGAGCCCTGGTTTGATAAGCTGCGTAACCGCTATTTAAGGTTCATCGAAAGAATGATGCCTTACCGGAAAATAATTGTGTCCGGCTATTTGGTTTTAACAAGCATTGCGGTTGTGCTGCTCATTACCAATATCGGCAGGGATGTATTGCCCAAAGTGAACGGCGGGCAATTCCAGCTTCGCCTGCGTGAGCCGGACGGAACACGTTATGAGCAAACTGAATTAAAAACGCTGGATGTGCTGAAAGATATTAATGACATTGTTGGCAAAGACAATGTAGCTATCACTTCGTCATTTGCAGGCATGCACCCGCAATTATTTTCAACATCGCCTATATTTTTATGGATGGCAGGCCCGCATGAGGCCGTGGTGCAGGTGGCTTTGAAAGAAGGTTATAAAACCAGCCTGGATGAATTGAAAGATAAGATCCGTGAGCGTGTTAAGCAAACGAACCCCGAAATGAAATTATCTTTTGAGCCGATTGAATTGACCGATAAAATTTTATCGCAGGGTTCACCAACGCCTGTGGAAGTGCGTTTTTCAGGAAGGGATAAAAAGCTCAACGAACGGTATGCAGCCATGCTGATGGCGAAATTGAAAAATATTTCTTACCTGCGTGATGTGCAGATAGGCCAATCCATACATTATCCTGCCTTAAATATAAATATCAACAGGATAAGGGCGGCGCAGTTGGGTTTGGATATAAACCAAATTTCAAGCACCATCACTGCCTCTACATCATCATCACGCTTAACCAGTAAAAATATTTGGGTTGACCAAAGGGCAGGCCTGAGCTATAACGTACAGGTGCAGCTGCCCGAAAACCAGATGATGAGCAAAGAAGATATTGCTGAAATCCCGTTATTGCCAAACAGCAACCGCCCTGTGCTTGCAGATGTGGCCACCATTACACCTGATACAACTTATGGCGAAAATGATAACCTTGGCGCCTTGCCAATGCTCACCGTTACAGCCAACCTGAATAATAAAGATTTAGGGCATGCGGCAGATGATGTGCAAAAAGCAATTAATGCTCTGGGTGAATTACCCCGTGGATTGAACATTGATTTAATCGGGTTAAGCCAAACGCTCGGTGATACGCTGAGCAGCCTGCAAAACGGTTTGCTGGTCGCTATCGTGGTTATCTTTTTAATGCTGGCTGCAAACTTTCAATCCTTTAAAGTATCGCTGATTGTGTTGGTAACAGTGCCTGCTGTATTGCTGGGCTCGCTTGTGTTGCTGATGCTTTGCGGTTCCACATTGAACCTGCAATCATATATGGGCATGATCATGTCAGTGGGTGTTTCCATTTCCAATGCAGTATTGTTAATTACCAATGCAGAACAGATACGCAGGCACAACGGTAATGCGCTTACTTCTGCAAAGGAAGCGGCGGCATTGCGTTTGCGGCCTATTATGATGACGGCGTTGGCGATGGTAGTGGGTATGATCCCCATGGCAAGCGGTTTAGGCGAGGCCGGCGACCAGTCATCGCCTTTGGGAAGGGCAGTAATCGGCGGTTTGATTGCATCTACTTTTGCTGCATTGCTGATGCTGCCCCTGGCATTTGCATGGGGACAAGGCAAGGCAACAACACAAAGCGTATCACTTGATCCTGAAGATGAAGAAAGCATTCATTTTATTCCGGGAGTGGCATCAGCTCATTCGTAAAAAATTAATTACAGCCGATAAAATAAAAAAATATGAACCGTTTTTCAGCAAACATTTTTTCCTGCTTAACCATAACAATACTGTCTGCAGTCTTGCATAGTTGCGGCAGCTCAGTACCGGGAGAAAAAAAAGAGAAACAGGAGGCGGTAGCGCCCGTTGCATCAGCTCCTGTTATTACGCCTGTACAGGGCAGGCTGATCTCTTCTATTCGCATACCCGGTGAACTGCAGGCGTACCAGCAGGTGGATCTGTATGCAAAAGTGAGCAGCTTTGTAAATAAGCTAATGGCAGATGTAGGCAGCGAAGTGCAGGCAGGCCAGTTATTGGCGGTGCTGGATGCGCCGGAACTGAATGCACAGCAAAATGCAGCTGCATCCAAACTGCAATCGCAGGAGGCTTTATACATTGCCAGCAAAGCAACTTATGACCGTTTGCTGCAAACCAGTAAAACTCCCGGCACTATTTCGCCTAATGACCTGGAACAGGCGTATGCACGGCAGCAATCAGACCTTGCACAATTAGAAGCTGCCAAAGCAGCGCACCGGGAAGTAACAGATACAAAAGGTTATTTGCAAATAAGGGCACCATTCAATGGCATCATCACAGCAAGAAATGTAAGCCCCGGCGCTTATGTGGGACCGTCAGGCAAAGGTTCTGAATTGCCCATGTTTACCTTGGTTGAACAAAAAAAATTACGCCTTGTTGTAAGTGTGCCGGAAGCATCCTCTGCTAATCTTAATAAGAATGGAGAGGTAAAATTTAAAGTGCCTTCTTTACCAAATGATACTTTTGTGGCAAAGATTTCAAGAGCGGCCGGTGCGCTGGACAGCCGCCTCCGTTCGCAGCGGATAGAAATGGACGTGCAAAATAATGATGGAAAATTATTACCCGGCATGGTAGCGGAAATTATCGTTCCCCTGCAAAGCGATGATAAAGCCATTACAGTGCCGTCATCGGCTGTGCTTAATTCTACATTGGGCGTATTTGTTATTCGTGTGGAAGATAAAAAAGCGCATTGGGTGCCGGTAACAACGGGCATTACCGACGGGAAGATGATGGAAGTGGTGGGAGCATTGTCGTCGCAGGATGTGATTGTGAAACAGGCTACGGAGGAAATAAGAGACGGGCAGGAAATAAATGCGCAGCCTGCAGGAAAATAATTGTTGAACCTTTTAAAATAAATATGAAATATGGAACTTGGCCTTACGGGAAAAACAGCATTGGTTACAGGCTCTACCGCCGGCATCGGCTTTGCCATTGCAAAATCATTGGCACAGGAAGGCGTTTCTGTAATTATAAACGGAAGAACAGGGGAGCGGGTTAACAATGCTGTAGAGCAAATAAAAGCAACAGTAAAAAACAGCAATGTAAAAGGAATTGCTGCAGATTTTTCTGATGTGAAACAAATAGAGCAATTAATTGCACAACTGCCTGCAGTGGATATTCTGGTGAACAATGTTGCTGTGTTTGAACCAAAACCATTTGCAGCAATTACAGATGCAGACTGGCTGAAATTTTTTGAAATCAATGTATTGAGCGGTGTACGTTTATCAAGAGCATATTTTGATAAAATGCTGCAGAAAGGCTGGGGGCGCATCATTTTTATATCAAGTGAATCCGCACTGCAAATCCCGGAAGAAATGATACACTATGGATTCAGTAAAACCGCCCAGCTGGCAGTGGCACGCGGGCTTGCAGAACTTACCAGGGGCACAGGCGTAACGGTAAATTGTGTTTTGCCCGGGCCTACTTTATCCGAAGGCGTTGGCACTTTTATCCAGTCGCTGGCAAAGCAAAACAATAAAACGGAAAAAGAAATGGAAACGGAATTTTTTAAGACCATGCGGCCAACTTCTATTGTTAAGCGTTTTCTGCAACCGGAAGAGATTGCCCATACGGTTACATACCTTGCAAGCCCTTTGGCATCTGCTACAAACGGCGCAGCGGTGCGTACTGACGGCGGCGTGGTAAAAGCGATTGTTTAATCCTGAACTATTAAAAAATGAAGTACAGGAAATTAGGAAATACGGGAGCGGAACTTTCTGCTATTGGATTGGGTTGCATGGGAATGAGCCATGCGTATGGTGTGCCGGATGATGATGAATCTATTGCAACACTGCACAAAGCCCTGGACCTGGGAATTAATTTTTGGGATACAGCAGATATTTATGCCGATGGAAAAAATGAAGAATTGATCTCAAAAGTACTGGTGCAAAACCGGGATAAAATTTTTATTGCTACCAAATTCGGTTTTACCAATATGAAAATTGGCGGGGGCAGCATGCAAACAGGTATTGATTGTTCGCCCGGGCATGTGAAGGAAGCGGCAGAGGCCAGCCTGAAGCGTTTGCAAATTGATACTATTGATTTGTATTATGCCCATCGTGTAGATCCTAACGTACCCATTGAAGAAACAGTGGGCGCTATGGCAGACCTGGTGAAGGAAGGGAAAGTGCGTTTTTTGGGTTTGAGCGAAGCATCAGCCGCTTCCATACGAAAGGCGCACGCTGTTCATCCCATTGCGGCATTGCAAAGCGAATATTCTTTGCTTACACGGGATGTGGAAAAGGAAATTCTTCCATTGTTAAAGGAGCTGGATATTTCATTGGTGCCATTCAGTCCCTTGTCAAGAGGGCTGATAACTAATGATGGTTTTAATACGGCAGATTTAAAGGAGAATGATTTCAGGAAAGTGGTGCCACGGTATAATGGCAGGTATTTGCAAAATAATTTGTCGCTGGCCGGAGAATTTAAACAATTAGCTGCATCAAAAAATATTACGGCAGCACAGCTGGCGCTGGCATGGGTACTGGCGCAGGGCGACAATATCATTCCCATCCCCGGGACCAAGAAAAGAAAATACCTGGAAGAAAATGCGCTGTCGGTTGATGTAAAACTTTCTGCAGAAGATTTCAGTGTGATTGAAACGCTGCTGAAAAAATATCCTGATGTTGGTGCACGCTACCGTGCAGAGCAAATGAAGCTTGTAAATAATTAGCATAAACCAGGTGCCGGGTGAGCCAGGCAGCTTAGCATAAGAAATTAGTGACACATTTACTACATTTGTGTTGTGAAGCTGCTGTTATTAATTTTTTCCCTGTACATGTTCATTCTCCCCTGCCTCCCCTGCAGGGATATAGAGGACGGCAGCCATTTACAGATGCAGCAAACCATTTCCGGTACAGGCAGCGGGGCGCAGCATGGTCATCATGAAGAAGAAGCCTGCAGCCCTTTTTGCAGCTGCAATTGTTGCGGGCAGAATTATTCTCCCAATTTTCATTTTCCCAAAATTGCTGTAAAGAAAATGCTTGTTTCTTCAGTAAAAGAAGATACTTATTCCGGTATTTTCCTCCCTTCCGATTTCTTCGGTAATATTTGGCAGCCTCCAAAATTGGGTTAAGCAATATTGTATCATTTGTGCTGCCGGCATATCATCAACGTATGCCTGCAGTATTCTTCATTATTTGTTTAACTCAAAATTCTTAAAAGTGAAAATAAAATTTGCAATTATTCTATTGCTTCTGTGTGAAGCTGCCTATAGTCAAAATATATTCAGGGCAATTATCAGGGATGATAAAACAAAAGCGCCATTGGCCGGTGCTACGGCGCAGTTGATTCAATCCGGCGATGCCGCAATATCGGGCAGCCTGGGTATTGTTGAAATAAAAAATATTAAGCCGGGGAATATTAAAATAGCGTTCAGCTATGCCGGTTACCAAAGCAAAACGGCTGATTTTACTTTTCCTGTTAATGATACCGTTGAAATTTTATTGGAGGCACAGGAGGAGAATTTGGAAGAAGTGGTGATCCAATCTACCCGTACCAGCAGGACGATAAAAAATACACCCACCCGGGTAGAAACCATTGATGCGGAAGAAGTGGATGAAAAAAATAACATGCGCCCTGCCAATGTAAGCATGCTGCTGCATGAAAGCACAGGAATGCAGGTGCAGCAAACATCGGCTACAAGCGGCAGCGCAAGCATTCGTGTACAGGGAGTGGACGGCAGGTAAACACAATTGCTGAAAGACGGCTATCCCAACTTCGGGAATTTTGCCAGCGGGCTGAGCGTATTGGAGATTCCACCGCTGGATCTGAAACAGGTGGAAGTGATCAAGGGGCCAGCCTCCACTTTATACGGTGGTGGTGCTATTGCCGGTGTTGTTAATTTTATTTCGAAAACGCCCAATGAAAAAGGCGATTACAACTTCCTCTTCAATCAATCTAATATCGGGCAAACGAATATTGGTGGCTATGCTTCGAAAAAGAAAGGAAAATTCGGTTATGCTGTTCTGGCATTGGTGAATCTTCAGCAGGCTTATGACGTGGACAAAGACAATTTTTCCGAAGTGCCTGATGGAAATAATTTTACCATTAACCCGAGAGTGTTCTTTTATCCAGGTGAGAATACAAGCCTGATGCTTGGCAACAGTTTTACAAAAGGCAGCATGAAGGGTGGAGATATGAATGTGATCGCCGGCAAAGCAGACGCTGATCATGTTTACTTTGAAGAGAATAAAACAACAAGAAATGTAGCCACGCTTGAATTTGACAAACAATTTGAAAATAAGAGCAGCTTTAAATTTAAACAAAGCCTTAGCTTTTTCAGCAGGGAAATCAGCATTCCCAATTACATTTTTTCAGGGATAAATACGAATGCCTATACTGACGCTTCTTATGTTTTCAACAAAGAAAAACATACGGTGATCGGCGGTATCAGCATTGTGTATGATAAATTCAGGCAAAAACAGGCTGACAGTTTAAACGCAAAATCATTTACAGCAGGATTATATGTTCAGCATACGTGGGATATTACCGAAAGGATAAAATTAGAAAGTGGCATCAGGGCGGATTTTGTAAACTATTCAAACAGTAAATTTAAAAACAGCCAGGCATTTTTGCTGCCCAGGATTTCAGGCTTGTTTATTATGAGTGATCATTTCTCAAGCAGGATCGGAGGTGGTTTAGGATATAAGACGCCTACCATTTTTACAGAGCAAACAGAAACAATGCAATATCAAAACATATTGCCCCTGCAGAATGTAACAGCAGAAAAAAGCATTGGCGGTACCGCAGATATAAATTATAAGGGGAATATAGCAGGCCGCCTGGCTTTTTCAGCCAATCAGATGTTCTTTATTACCCGGATAAGCAAGCCATTGGTATTGCTGCAAAACGACAGCGGTTTTTACTTCGTCAATGCCCTGAAACCTGTTATAAGCAAGGGGTTTGAAACGAATTTGAAATTTATTTTTAAAGAGAATTATAAATTGTTTGTGGGCTATACATACACCGATGCAAAAGCAATGTATTTGCAGGGTAACCGGTTTTTGCCATTACTTCCAAAAAACAAGCTGAACCTTGCATTGATTTATGAAAAGGAAGGTGATTTAAAGTTAGGTTTTGAAGGCTATTTTACCGGTAACCAGTATTTGACCAATGGCGCTGAAACAAATTCATTCTGGGAAATTGGTTTTATGGCGGAAAAAACTTTTAGAAAATATTTTTCTGTATTTGTAAATTTTGAGAATATAACAGACGTAAGGCAGAGCCGGTATAAACGGGTAGTGAATGGTTCAAATATTAACCCGGTCTTTGATGAGATATGGACACACCTGGAGGGCTTCACTTTCAATGGGGGAATTAAGATAAAGCTATAGGTACACTACAGTTGTTTTCCAGTATATAAAAATAAACCCTCCACAATCGTGAAGGGTTTAACTTTATGAGGGGTTACAGTGTTTAGTAAAATTAGTATTGGGTACTTGCTTTTATGGTTTACAATGCGATTTGTTTTTCCACCATCATTTTACGCATGTTGATTAAGCCATAGCGCATTCTTCCCAGTGCAGTGTTGATGCTGCATTTGGTAAGCTCTGCAATTTCTTTAAAGCTTAAATCTGCATAGTGACGCAGGATGATCACTTCCCTCTGGTCTTCGGGGAGCATGTCAATCATTTTACGTACACGGTCGTGGCTTTGGCTCTGCATCATTTTTTGTTCAGGGCTGGCTTCATTAAAGTTCAGCACTTCAAAAATGTCGCGGTCATCGCTGGTTTTAATGCTCGGGCTGCGTTTTACTTTGCGGAAATGGTCAACGCACATATTGTGTGCGATACGCAGTGCCCAGGGTAAAAATTTACCTTCATCAGTATAACGGCCGCCGTTAAGCGTATCTATTATACGGATAAACACATCCTGGAAAAGATCTTCTGCCAGGTATTTGTCTTTTACCAGCAAATAAATGGAAGTGTAAATTTTGTCCTTGTAACGGGAAACAAGTGTTGACAATGCATCGGTGTTTCCTTCAACGTACATGTGTACTAATTGCTGGTCGGTCAGGCTTGACAGGCTTTTCATAAATAAAACGGTTTTTGGTTTGTTATAGATTTGGATAAAATGGCCAATAAGAGAGACAAAACTGAAGAAGCTGCGGAGCGACTGGAAGTGCTTAACGGCTTTTCAAAGTGTATCAGATATTGGTAGCGCTAAAGTAGAATGAAATTGTGTTGCCCCAAATTTTTTTTAACCTTTTTTTGCTGTAACAGGCAAAATCGGGCATAAGTACTCTGCGCTTTGCAAGTTATACGAATGTGGATATCGTAGTTTTACGAATGTTTTTGCACTTTTCCGAAATCAAACACTCTTGCCCGTAATTTTGTAATATAATTATGGCAATAAAATCTACTGCTGCAGTACAACAGGATCGTTCAGCACATATAAAAGACGGGATATTGATAAAAGGCGCCAGGGTGCACAACCTCAAAGACGTTACTGTTACCATTCCAAGAAATAAGCTGGTAGTGGTGACCGGCGTTTCGGGCTCAGGTAAATCTTCCCTTACCATTGATACGTTATTTGCAGAAGGGCAGCGCCGCTATGCAGAAAGCCTCAGCGCTTATGCAAGGCAGTTTATGCAGCGCATGAACAAGCCTGATGTAGATTATATAAAGGGTTTGTGCCCTGCCATAGCAATAGAGCAAAAAGTGATTACCCGTACACCACGAAGCACTGTGGGCAGCATGACGGAGATTTACGATTACTTAAGGCTGCTGTATGCAAGGGTGGGGAAAACTATTTCGCCCGTAAGCGGCAGGGAAGTAAAAAAGGATGATGTGGCCGATGTGCTGAATGCAATAAAAGCTTTGCCGCATAATGAAAAAGTATTGATCATAGTGCCTTTTAAAAAGCATGCAAAACGCAATGCAAAAGAAGAACTGAATATTTTATTGCAGAAAGGTTTTTCAAGAATGGCATCGCCGAACGAAGCAGGCGCTTTGGAGCCTTCAAGAATTGAAGAGCTGCTGGAGCTGCCGGATAAAAAAATACCGGCCAGGTTATTTTTACTGGTTGACAGGCTCATCACAAAAGATTTTGATGAAGATGATATGCACCGCATTTCAGATTCGGTAGGTACTGCTTTTTATGAGGGAGAAGGTGAAATGCAGGTAGAAGTGAATGGAAAAGAGCTGCTGCATTTCAGCAATAAGTTTGAGCTGGACGGTTTGCAGTTTGAAGAACCTGTGCCCAATTTATTTTCCTTTAATAATCCCTATGGCGCCTGCCCGGTATGCGAAGGCTTTAGCCAGGTATTGGGTATTGACGAAGATCTGGTGATTCCCAACAAGCAGTTAAGTGTGTACGAAGGCGCTGTAGCGCCCTGGAAAGGTGAGAAACTTGGCTGGTGGAGAGAGCAATTTGTTAAGCATGCAAAAAATTTTAATTTCCCCATCCATAAGCCTGTTATCGACCTTACTCCACAGCAGGTGCAGCAATTATGGGAAGGCGCTGGTGGTGCTTACGGCATACATGACTTTTTTAAAGAAGTAGAACAGAATTTATACAAAGTGTCAACGTGCCGCCGGAGCACACCGCGCAGGCGCGGCGG
>JBEHYP010000026.1:0-35921 GCA_048498115.1 Bacteroidota bacterium
TATTAAAAGACGCAACGAATGAAGCGATAAGGGATTGGATAAACAATCCTGTTGATACGCATTATATCATCGGCAGCGTGGTGGGGCCGCATCCTTATCCTGATATGGTGGCAAGGTTTCAGAGTGTGATAAGCGAAGAAATAAAAAAACAACTGTTGCAAAAAACAAACAGTGAATTGCCAACGCATGTGCTGGCCTGCGTGGGCGGCGGCAGCAATGCAGCAGGGGCTTTTTATCATTTTTTAAATGACGAACAAGTGAAATTAATTGCAGTAGAAGCGGCGGGCTGTGGTATCAACAGCGGTAAAAGCGCTGCCACCACACAGTTAGGCACGCCGGGTATTTTGCATGGCAGCAAAAGTTTATTGATGCAAACGGCAGATGGGCAGGTAACGGAGCCGCACAGCATTTCGGCGGGGCTGGATTATCCCGGCATTGGCCCTTTGCATGCACATTTGTTTACCAGCGGGCGAGGAATTTTTATGAGCGCCACAGATGAAGAAGCATTGCAGGCAGCTTTTGAAGTAAGCAAATTAGAAGGCATTATTCCTGCACTGGAAACGGCGCATGCTTTTTCTGTATTGAATAAAATGCAGTTTGATAAAAATGATGTGGTGGTAATCTGCCTGAGCGGTAGGGGGGATAAGGATTTGGCTACTTACATGAAATACCTGTAACATGAAATATATTTTTTTGTTGTTGCTTGGGGCAGTTGTGTATTCCTGCAATAACAATGAAGCCTTTGTCAATCACAAGCTGTCTTACAAAAAAACAGGTGATTGCACGCCCGGCGAAAAAACAGTGAACATGGTAAGTAACATTGCGGGTGAGCGGTATGAGTTTGAAGCCTGCCTGGATGCAGACTTTGATGGCAAGCGTTATACTGTTGAACGGGTCGGTGACAGCATCGTAGTTGATTTTCCTAAGCATGATGGGGATAAAGCTGCCTTTATGATTACATTGGATATAGATGCTTTTCCTTTATATCATGTTATTGTGCTGGATGGAAAAGGAATTGTGGTGATGAAACAGGAGTGAAGAGTTCGTTGTTGGTTGCAATAGCTTTCGGTTTAACCTCACCCCAACCCCTCTCCTTGAAGAGGGGGGCTTGCGAAGCTTCACGGTTTTAAATTTCTTTTCTATTGGGCAAGAGTAGTTGGCTTCATTGCTGATGAAGGAAAAAATGAAAAATGTGTTAGCGAAAAAGATAATTAGGGGTATGATGTTGGCGCCTTCTCCTCAAGGAGGGTGAACGGGGGTGAGGTCAAGATAAAAAACAAGTAAACAAAAACTATGTCCAACTTCAATGATAACCTCCACAATCACGCCGGCCATTCAACCTACAACATTGCACGGTTGTTGAGAAAGCAGCAAACGGAAGCTGAAGAGATTTTGTGGCAGTTGCTGCGGAACCGGAAAGTATGCAACCTCAAATTCCGGCGGCAACATGCTTTTGAAAACTATGTGCTTGATTTTTATTGTCATGAAATGAAATTGGTAATTGAAGCTGATGGCAGTATACATAACCAGCCGGACGTAAAAGTGTATGACAATGCAAGAACGAAACGATTAAATGAAGTGGGCATTACGGTATTGCGTTTTACAAACGATGAAATAGAGAAAAATCCAACAACGATTATAAAAACAATAGAAAACTGGGTAAAAAAAATAAAAAATGAAAAGAACTTTAAATAGCAGGGACTTCAATTCCCCCCTCTCCTCAAGGAGAGGGGTAGGGGGTGAGGTTAAGATAAAAAGCGTTACAAATAAAATAATAACTTTCAATTCCACCCATGAGCCGCCTTCAACAGCTTTTTAAAGCAAAAACTAAAAACGTCCTCAACGTTTACTGCACTGCAGGCTATCCCCAATTACATTCCACGCTGGAAGTAATGAAGGCTTTGCAGCAAAATGGTGCTGATATTATTGAGCTGGGCATGTCTTACAGCGACCCGTTGGCCGATGGCCCCATTATTCAGCAAAGTAATATGGTGGCACTTTCTAATGGAATTACCATTGCAAAATTATTTGAACAGTTAAAAGATTTCAGACAAGAAATTACCATACCTGTTATACTTATGGGTTATATGAACCCTGTACTGCAATATGGTTTTGAAAAATTTTGTTCCGATGCTGCCTCAATAGGGGTGGATGGGCTGATATTGCCTGACCTGCCGCAATACGAATTTGAAACAGAATACGGGCCGGTCATAAAAAAATACAACCTTGATTTTATATTCCTCATCACTCCCGAAACCAACGAAGAACGTATCCGCAAAATAGATACTCTCAGCAGCGGTTTTATATACGCCGTATCTTCTTCTTCTACTACCGGTAATAACAAGGCCATTGAACAGCAGGAAACCTATTTTAAAAAACTGCAATCTATGGGCTTAAAAAACCCTGTGTTGGTAGGCTTTGGCATCAAAGACAATCAAACTTTCCGGGCAGCCTGCCAGTATACGAACGGCGCTATTATCGGCAGCGCCTATATCCGGGCGCTGGAGCAAAATCAAAATGTTGCAGCAGTTACAAAAGATTTCTTAAATACCATCCTGCACTAAGCGGTTTACCTGAAATAATTTAAATTGCAGTCGTTAATGTCAATCCGATGAAGAAAGTATTACTTCTTGCAATAATGTTACCGGCGCTGGCGGTAGTAAAGGCTCAGGCTGCTAAAGCAAAAACTGCTGTCGCCAAAACAGAAGGTTTTATAATAAATGGCGAAGTAACCGGTTTTCCCGATGGCTCCAAAGTGGCCCTGCTGAACGGGCAAACGGGTGCTGCCGAACAACAGGCAGGTATTTATCAAAACAAATTTACTTTCAAGGGCAAGCTGGATAAACCTGCGTTCAAAATTATCATTGTTGATAATAAGCCACCTTACCTCACTTTGTTTTTGGATAACAGCAATGTGAAAGTGATTGGCACTAAAGATGCCCTTGACAAAGCTACTGTTACAGGTTCCGCTTCAAACAACGACTTGATAAAGTTGAACAATGTACTGGCTCCATACCAGGCATATTTTGGAGAGAACGCACCTAACAGTGACGAACAAACGATTGAAACTGCAAAGCAGGTAATATTAAATTTCGTTCAGCAAAATCCCAAATCATACATTTCACCTTTGGCGGTGATACGCTATACGCAACTATCCGACGACGTTAGTAAGGCGGAAGAACTGTTCAATACCCTTACACCTGCAGTACGCAATACTGACCTCGGCAATTACATTGCACAAATGATAACGGATGGCAAACGCAATGGCGTGGGCACCCTGCTTCCTGATTTTACGCAGGCAGATACTGCAGGTAATCCTTTCAAGCTTTCTTCTTTGCGTGGCAAATATGTGCTGGTTGATTTTTGGGCAAGCTGGTGCAGGCCCTGCCGTGCAGAAAATCCTAATGTGGTTGCCAACTATCAAAAATTCAAAGACAAAAATTTTACGGTGCTGGGCGTATCATTGGATAAAGCCAAACCAGCATGGATTGACGCCATTGCCATGGACGGCCTTGTATGGAACCATGTAAGCGACCTGCAGGGCTGGAGCAATGCTGTGGCGCAGCAGTTCCAGATACAAAGCATTCCCCAAAACTTTTTAATAGGCCCCGACGGAAAAATCATTGCTAAAAATTTACGTGGCCCGGCGCTGGAAAAAAAATTATCGCAGTTGTTGAAGTAACCCTGGGCGAACCTGTCCCGCCAAAGGCGGGAGTCGAAGGGTGTTTTCGCCGCATTGAGCGTAGTCGAAATGTAAGCGAAGAATAATTATGTTACCGGCGGTAGTGCTTATGGCGTCATTGTTGTGTCACTCACTTGTACGGCATACAGTATGGCATCCATTGGGTGCCTTTTATATTCTCCCTCCATTTCTTTACATTTGAAACTCATCTCATCCAGTCTGTGTATGAATAAAAAATTTTTATCTGCCTTTGCTATTACTGTTTCAACCATGGCAGTTCAGGCGCAAAGCCCCATTACCGGCTTCAGCAAAGCTGCTGCAGAAACGCAAATAGCTACCGAAAAAAAATTTGATGCCCTGCTCGATGCAAAAAATGTAGACAAGTTCATCAGAGATATTTCTGCTGTGCCGCATCATTTGGCTTCTCCGGGTGATAAAGCTAACATACAATACATTACCGATAAATTTAAAAGCTGGGGCTTTGATACAGAAATAGAAACTTTTTATGTACTGTTTCCTACACCTGTTACAAGGGTACTTGAAATGAGCGGCACTAAAAGCTTTAAAGCGAAACTGCAGGAACCTGCATTAAAAGAAGATGCTACTTCGGGGCAACCCGGGCAATTGCCGCCTTATAATTGCTACAGTGCCGATGGTGATGTAACCGCAGAATTGGTGTATGTTAATTATGGCGTACCCGCTGATTATGAAACACTGGAAAGAATGGGTGTAAGCGTAAAAGGCAAAATTGTAATTGCAAGATATGGCAGGAGCTGGCGCGGCATCAAACCCAAAGTGGCGCAGGAGCATGGCGCTGTTGGCTGCATTATTTATAACGATCCCAAAGAAGATGGCTATTATAAGGGAGATGTTTATCCCAAAGGGCCCTTTAAACCGGAATATGGTGTGCAGCGTGGTTCTGTAATGGATATGCCCATTTATCCCGGCGACCCGTTAACGCCCGGCATTGGCGCCACCAAAGAAGCGCAGCGCCTTGACCGGAAAGATGCAGTGAACTTATTAAAAATTCCTGTGCTGCCTGTTGGCTATGCGGATGCACAGCCTTTATTGGAAAGCTTGCAGGGGCAGGTGGTGCCTGACGACTGGAAGGGCGCATTGCCTGTTACCTATCACGCAGGCCCTTCCGTAAATAAAGTGCATCTGAAACTGGCATTTGACTGGCAGGTGCGGCCTGTGCAAAATATTATTGCCAGGCTCAAAGGCAGTGAATTTCCTGATGAATGGATATTGCGTGGCAACCACCACGATGCATGGGTAAATGGGGCAGGCGACCCTGTTAGCGGCCTTGCTGCATTGATGGAAGAAGCAAGGGCGGTAGGAGAAATGTCAAAGAATGGTTTTAAGCCAAAACGTACCATTGTGTACTGTGCCTGGGATGGGGAAGAAGAAGGCCTGCTCGGCTCTACAGAATGGGTGGAATACCATGCTGATGAGCTAAAACAAAAAGCCGTGCTGTATATCAACACCGATGGCAATGGCCGTGGCTTTCTTTCTGCCGGCGGCTCACAGGCATTGGAACCTGCATTTACTGAAATTGCAAAAGATGTAAATGATCCGCAAACAAACGTATCAGTCTTTCAAAGAAAAATATCAAGAGACATTGTAAATGCAGGCTCTGCCAGAGCAAAAAATGATTTGTTTACTAAAAATTCTTACGACCTGTATGCATTGGGCTCCGGTTCTGATTATTCGCCTTTTTTCCAGCACCTCGGCATTTCCTGTTTAAATGTCAGCTTTAATGGGGAAGATGAAGGTGGCGAATACCATTCCGTTTACGACAGCTACGACCTTTACAAAAGGTTTAAAGACCCCACTTTCGTATATGGAGTAGCGTTAGCAAAAGTATGCGGCAGGGCAACACTTCGTTTTGCTAACGCTGAAACGCTGCCTTTTGATTTCCGCAGCCTGCAGAAAATAATCAGCCGCTATGTAACGGAAGTGATCACCCTAACTGATGATATGAGGGAAAGCACGGCAGCCAATAACCAGGCAATAAAAGAAAAATATTATGTTATTGCCAATAATGTGACAGAACCATTATTGCCCCCTGCAATAAAAGACGAAGTGCCGTTCCTTAATTTTTCTTCCCTGCAAAATGCAGTGGCTGCGCTGGAAAAAGCAACCGCTGCATTGAGTAGTGCTGTTACAACAGGCAATTTTACTGCTGCTGCAACCAACCAGCTTAATCAAAAACTATATCATGCGGAGCAGGCATTGCTTACGCAAAATGGCTTGCCCCGTCGTGGTTGGTATAAGCATAGCATTTATGCTCCCGGTTTTTACACCGGCTATGGTGTAAAAACTTTGCCCGGCGTAAGGGAAGCCATTGAGCAGCGAAATTGGAAGGAAGCCCAGGAACAAATTGAAATAACTGCGGCAGCAATAAACAATTTGACTGCGTATTTGAATGAAACGCTAAGTGGTCTTTAACGTATTTTTCTTGTAGCTTAATAGAAATAATATAACCCCGGCCGTTACGCATACGTCAGCGAAATTAAAAATGCCGGTGCGTAGCTGGCCAATGCCTATGTTCATAAAATCGGTTACATGCCGGTCAAAAACTATGCGGTCGTAAATATTGCCGAGCCCGCCGGAAACTATCAGTGCAAAAGCAGATAATTTTGAAAGGCCTGTTGCAGAGGAGTGTTTTATAGCATATCCGCCCATAAACAACAAAAACACTAATGGTAAAATACTCAATAGCCAAAAGCTGGCAGTTTGGGGTAAGTTGTCGCCAAGGCTTAATGCAGCCCCGGTATTCTCTGCATATTGCAGGCGGAAAGTATCATGCAAATAAGTAACAGGCGCTTTGTCTTTTAAATGTTCTTTTGCCAGTTCTTTGCTTGCCCTGTCCCAACTGATAAGGATTAGGCAACTTAGGCAGAACAGCAAAATCTTTATACTTCTTTTCATAATTAATTATTGCAGTTGTCTTTTATATAATTGTACCGTATTCTCCAATCCATAATACAACGCATCACATATCAGCGCATGGCCGATGGATACCTCCAGCAGGCCGGGTATATTATCCGCAAAATATTCAAGGTTGTGCAGGTCAAGGTCATGGCCGGCATTAATGCCAAGCCCCAGTTCATTGGCCTTTTCTGCAGCAGCCACATACATTTTGATGGCATCTTTATTTCCTGCTGCGTACTCCCTTGCATATTCTTCAGTATACAACTCAATGCGGTCGGTGCCGGTGGCGGCAGCGCCTTCTACCATCTCAAGCACGGGGTCAACAAAAATGGAAGTGCGGATGCCTGCATTTTTAAACAGGGCAATTGTTTTTATCAAATAATCTTTATTATCTACGGTGTTCCACCCATGATTGGAAGTAATCTGTCCTGTTGCATCTGGCACTAACGTGACCTGTGCAGGTTGTACGTCCAGCACCAATTTTACAAACTTGTCTTCTGTGCTGTTGCCTTCTATATTCAGTTCTGTTTGTATTACTTTTTTCAGCTCATGCACATCGTTGTAGCGAATATGCCTTTCATCAGGCCTTGGGTGTACAGTGATGCCTTCGGCGCCAAAGCGCTCAATGTCCAGTGCAGCTTTAATAAGATCAGGATTATTGCCGCCGCGGCTGTTCCGCAGGGTAGCTATCTTGTTGATGTTGACAGATAATTTTGCCATAGCTGAAAATTAGGATGACAAAGTTAGTTGGTTTAATTTTCATAGGAAGAACCGGGCATTTTTCTTCACTCTTAATGCGCTATTTTTGCACTTCATGAAGCATCTTGCCACGCTCAACCATTTTTTCTGGAAATACCGCTACCGTTTTTTCCTGGGCTTCATTTTTACGGTGCTGAGCAATTATTTCAGGATACTGGCACCGCAACTTACCGGCTATGTTGTAAACACAGCAATCGGCAAAGAAAAAAACAGCAGCTATAATGATGTGCTGGTTGATAAGATCATTTCGCTTATCCAAAATAAATCAACAGGCGATAAAATATTATGGTGTGGTGTCCTGTTGTTAGTGCTGGCATTCATCAGCGGCCTGTTTATGTTTTTAATGCGGCAAACTATTATCGTAATGAGCCGCCTGATAGAATACGACCAAAAGAACCAGGTGTTTACCCATTACCAGCAGCTTGATACGGCATTCTACAAATCCCACAGCACAGGCGATTTAATGAACCGCATTTCAGAAGACGTAAGCAGGGTAAGGATGTACACCGGGCCGGCGCTGATGTATTTCATCAACCTGGCGGCCACGCTGGGCTTTAGCATTTATTTTATGCTCATGGCAAGCCCAAGACTCACGTGGGTGGCATTATCGCCATTGCCTGTGCTGGCCATCACTATTTACTTTGTCAACAATATCATTGATAAAAAAAGCGAACGCATACAGTCATTGCTCAGTAAGCTTACCACCAATGCCCAGGAATCATACAGCGGCATACGGGTGATAAAATCTTTTGTGCAGGAAAAAGCCATGCTCGGATTTTTTGCTGCTAACAGTGACGAGTACAAGAAAAATGCACTGGGCCTTGCCAAGCTGGAAGCCATTTATTTTCCGGCAATGGGGCTGCTGATAGGCATCAGCACTTTACTCACCATCATGGTGGGAGCTTTGGATGTGGTGAACAAGGCGCCCGGCGCTGATATAGGAAGGATTGCAGAATTTGTAATGTACATCCAGATGATGACTTTTCCTGTAAGCGCTATTGGGTGGACGGCAAGCATGACGCAAAGGGCAGCTGCTTCCCAAAAACGCATCAACGAATTTTTGCTTACAGGGCCTGCCATCATTAACCCACTGGAAAAATTGCAGCCTTCACTTAACAGCACCATTGAATTTAAAAATGTGGACTTCACTTATCCGCATACCGGCATCCGGGCAGTAAAAAATTTTTCTTTGCATGTAAAGAAAGGAGAAAAAATTGCTATTGTAGGAAGAACAGGTTCCGGCAAATCAACCATTGCCCAATTATTGTTGAGAATGTATGACCCGCAAAAAGGAACAATTCTATACGATAATACAGAGCTTCAAAAAATTGACCTGCACTATCTCCGCTCACAGGTAAGCTATGTGCCGCAGGATGTATTTCTCTTCAGCGATACCGTATTCAATAATATTTCGTTCGGCTACCCGGGCGCATCAAAAGAAAAAGTGGTAAAGGCTGCACAGGATGCTTACGTTGACAGGGAGATAAACAATTTTGCCAACGGCTATGAAACAATGATAGGAGAGCGTGGCGTAACCCTAAGCGGTGGGCAAAAGCAGCGCATCTCTATTGCAAGGGCGCTTATTAAGGAACCATCGGTAGTAATTTTTGACGATTGCCTGAGCGCTGTGGATGCTAAAACAGAAAAGGAGATACTGGGGAACCTGAATGATTACTTAAATGATAAAACCGCCGTTATTATTACCCATCGCATATTTTCTCTCCTGGAATTTGATAAAATAATAGTGATTGAAAACGGCGCTATTGCCGAGGAAGGTACCCATGAAATATTGCTGGCAAAAAAAGGCCACTATGCCGAAATGTACCGCCGCCAACAGCAACAGGAAAGCAGCATTGCAGCCGGGGAATAGCTGTTAAACTCCTTAGTCATCAACAAGTTGTCCCCAAAAAAACGGCTGCCCGGCCAAAAAGCGGTGATTTTTTTGCTATTTCAAAAACAACTATATCTTTGCCGGTATTAAAAAATTATCAAACTCAACCAACTAAAACTTAACAACTGTGGCGTACGAGAACAACGACAAAAAAATGGAAAGCGTTTACAGCAAACGCATCAGGGCCGGCAAACGCAGGACTTACTTTTTTGATGTAAGGGAAACCCGTGGTAATGATTACTACTTAACTATTACAGAAAGCCGTAAACGTTTTGAAAGCGACGGGTACGACAGGCATAAAATATTTTTATACAAAGAAGATTTTAATAAATTCATCAAAGGCCTTACAGATGCTGTTGATTATGTAAAAACAGAACTGATGCCTGATTTTGATTTTGATGCCTTTAACCATGACACGCCTTATGAAGGAGGCGAAGAAGGAGACGGCGCTGTGCCTGCGGTAACTGCAGAGCCTGCACCTGTACCTGTAGTGGCAGAAGAAAAAACTGTTGACAATGTAACTGCTTCATCAGATAACGGCAGTGGTGAAGAAGTAGACAAATGGTAATCATTAAAAAAATTATACTCCAGGCCCTTCTTATGAAGGGCTTTTTATTTTAGAAAATAGGAAGGAACAAAGCTAACAATCAAATGTTGCCTTTTCGGTTTATGAAGATGAAAGCTTTCATGATGCTGCCGGGATTTGGCCGAAAAATTAAAAATTAAACTCACAGTTGAAGCGTTGCCTGCTAATACCTTGTAAATGTTAAAATATTACAATATTGTAAAGAGTTAAACAATTGCAATGTTATGTAATTGTAAACTGTTATCTTTGCAACCGTTCACTAAGCAACTATTTTAATTTATGATTTGTAAAGAACTGCCCGATACCCTGGGTTTTTTGATTGTTCATACAGGCAAATTGTTGCTGAAAAGCATTAATATAACATTTGCAGGCATCAGCAAGGAAATTACCTACGAGCAAATGGGGGTATTGTATTTTTTATCCAGGAACACCGGGAAAAAAGATATGATCCAGCAGGATATTGCTGAAATAATGAACAAAAATAAGTCGGCGGTGCTTCGGTCAATTGATATACTGGAGCAGAAGGGCTTTGTAAAAAGGGTACCTGCAGCAGGCGACAGGAGAAAAAACGTGGTGGAACTTACAGATAACGGCAAAAAAGTAATAGATAAAATGCACGAGTTTTTCCTGGAAAAGGATGTGGAATTAAAAGACGGCATCAATGAATCAGAGCTGGAAGTTTGTATGAGGGTGCTGGCAAAAATCAGGCGGAAATGCCGGGGTATCGAACCGGTGTTTGCAGTCGGTTGATAAACATGACATTATTTAATACGCCATTGCATAACAATTTAATAACTTTATCTTATATTTAAAATTATTTACCAAACTAAACCGAAAAAATGATTAACAACGCACTGAAGAAAAAGATTGATGCATTTAAAACGGTTGATCTTTTAAAGGAAGCAGATATCTATCCGTTTTTCCGGCCCCTGCAGTCTGACCAGGATACCGAAGTGATTATCGGGGGCAAAAAGACCCTGATGTTTGGTTCAAATAGTTATCTCGGTTTAACCAATCACCCTAAAGTAAAGGAAGCAGCAAAAAAAGCTATTGACAAATACGGCAGCGGCTGTGCAGGTTCAAGATTTTTAAACGGCACGCTCGACCTTCACCTTCAGCTGGAACAGGCGTTGGCTGAATTCGTAGGGAAAGAAGGTGCGTTGGTTTTCAGTACAGGTTACCAGGTAAATGTGGGCGTTATATCTGCGCTGGCCGGCCGTAATGATTATTTATTTCTTGACGAATGGAACCATGCATGCATTATAGACGGCGCAAGGCTTTCTTTCTCCAAAACATATAAATTCGGCCATTCGGATATGGCGCATCTTGAAAAATTGCTGGCCAATGCACCGGCCGATGCTTTCAAGCTTATTGCTACCGATGGCGTGTTCAGCATGGAAGGCGATATTGCCAGGCTGGATGAAATAGCTACTCTTGCTAAAAAATACAATGCTTCTGTTTTTGTGGATGATGCGCACTCCCTCGGCATTCTTGGCCGTGGCGGGCGTGGCACAGCAGACCATTTTAATATTACCAATAAGGTTGATCTTATCATGGGTACCTTCAGCAAATCACTGGCTTCTATCGGCGGTTTTATTGCTGCCGACAAAAGCGTGATTGAATACCTGAAGCATCATGCCCGTTCTTTAATGTTCAGCGCCAGCATTTCGCCCGGTGCGGCCGCAAGCGCTTTTGCCGCTTTGGAAGTAATGAAGGCCGAGCCAGAAAGGATCGATAAATTATGGCAAAACACCAACTACACATTGGAGCAGTTTAAAGAAGCCGGCTTTGATGTAGGCCCTACGGAATCGCCTATCATTCCTATTTATGTAAGGGATAATGAAAAAACATTTATCATGGCCAAGATGCTGATGGATGAAGGTGTATTTGTAAACCCCGTGGTATCGCCGGCAGTGAGCAGTGAATCGTCCATGATAAGGTTCTCCCTGATGTCAACACACTCATTTGAACAGATTGACTATGCTGTTGAAAAAATAAAGAAAGTGGCGTACAAATTAAATGTTCCCCTGGTAAATACTGTAAAAGAAGCGGTAAAAGCATGATTCAGGTAAAGCAGGTTTCTACTAAAAAAGAACTGGCCGCATTTATTGACTTTCCCCATCATTTGTATGAAGGTGACAGTAATTATGTGCCCGAGCTTCACATAGCACAAAGGGATTTATTAACTCCCGGCAAGCATCCCTTTCACGACCATTCGCAGGTACAGCTTTTTTTAGCGTATGAAAATGGAAAGATCAAAGGCCGCATTGCCGCCATTATGAACAATAACCACAATGCATTTATCAATGCAAAGGACGGTTTCTTCGGTTTTTTTGATGTGGTAAATGATGAAGCCATTGCAAAACAATTGCTGGACGAAGCCACCGCATGGCTTAAAAATAAAGGCGCTGATAAGATTATCGGTTCCGTAAACCCTTCTACTAATGAGCCTTGCGGTTTATTGGTTGACGGGTACGATTCTCCGCCGGTAGTGATGATGACGTACAATAAGCCTTATTACTTAACGCTGCTGGAAAAAGCAGGCTTTGTAAAAAGCACTGACCTGCTGGCGTATGAGTTGACAACTGCCGGCGTGGATAAGCGTACTTTAAAGCTGAAAGAAGCTCTGATGGAAAGGTTGAAAAAAAATGGCATTATTGTACGCAATATCAACCTGAAGGATTTTAAAAATGAAGTGGCCAAAGTGCTGGAAGTGTATAATGCAGCATGGGCAGAAAATACAGGCTTTGTGCCAATGACCGGCAAAGAATTTAAATACCTGGCCAAAGACCTGAAGATGATCCTCGATAAAGATTTTTGCCTGTTGGCCGAACATAAAGGCAAGGTTATTGGTTTTGCATTAGCAGTACCGGACCTGAACCAGGTATTGAAGAAAGTAAAGAGGGGCAGGCTGTTGCCAACCGGTATTTTTAAACTGTTGCTGGGGCTTAAAAAAATTGACTTTCTGCGGGTGCTGGCATTGGGCGTAGTGGCAGAATACAGGAAGGCAGGTGTTGAAGCCGTATTTTATTCGGAGATCATTGAAAAGGCTGCTGCAAAAAATATCAGGGGCGCCGAAGCATCATGGATACTGGAGCACAATGAAATGATGAACAACGGGCTTAAGAAATTGAATGCAAAAGTATATAAGCGCTACAGGATACTGGAGAAAGCAATATGAAGCAAAAAGTACTGATAACGGGGGCAAGTGGTTTTCTTGGCTACCATCTTATTAGCGCAGCGCTTGGCAAAGGCTATGATGTATATGCTGCCGTAAGAAAGACCAGTAATATAAAGCACCTGGAAGCATTGCCGGTAAATTTTGTAGAGCTGGATTATAATGATGTTGACAGCATGGGCAGCATTTTTGCAGAAAAGCAGTTTGATTATGTGATCCATGCTGCCGGCACCACGAAAGCATTATCTGCTGCAGCGTATGATTTGGTTAACAATATTTATACGCAAAACCTTGCGGCAGCGGCAGCAAAAAATAAAGCCGCAGTAAAGCGCTTTGTATTCATCAGCAGTCTTGCTGCGGGCGGACCTTCAAAAAACATTGAAGGAGAAATAGATGAAAATAAGCGTTGCGAACCTGTAACTGCTTATGGAAAAAGCAAGCTGGATGCTGAGAATAACCTTAAAAAGGTGGATATCCCGGTCACCATTTTAAGGCCTACAGCTATCTACGGTCCAAGGGAAAAAGACATTTTTATAGTAACCCAATATCTTAACAAAGGCCTTGACCCTTACATCGGAAAGTTTTCGCAAAAGCTGAGTTTTGTGTATGCAAAAGATATAGCGGCGGTAGCCGTGGATGCACTGACAAAACCAGGTGACAGTGGTGTTTACGTTATTACCGATGGCAAAGCATACAGCCGGTATGAATATGCCGATATCGTAAAAAAACTACTGGGCAAAAAAGCTTTCCGTTTTCATATTCCCCTCGGGGCAATAAAGGCGATCTTATTTGCAGTGGAAAAAATAAACCGGGCGCTGAACAAGGTTTCTGCAGTAAACCTGGAAAAGCTGGAAGAACTGACGGCCCCCAACTGGAGCTGTGACATCAGTAAAGCAGCAAAAGAACTGGACTTTGCACCGCAGTATGATTTGCAGAAAGGGCTGGAAGAATCAGTGGACTGGTATAAAAAGAATGGCTGGCTGTAACCAGCCTGCCGGCAATGAAAAAAATAATTTCAAAACCAATTATCAATTAATAAATACAATAAACATGGTACCAAACGTAAAACCGGCTGAAGGGAAATTAGGAATATTGATTCCGGGAATGGGTGCAGTGGCCACCACATTCATAGCTGGTGTGGAAGCTGTAAATAAAGGGTTGGCCCAACCCGTTGGCTCGCTCACACAAATGGGCAACATCCGTATAGGAAAAAGGACTGAAAACAGGAACCCGAAAATAAATGAATTTGTTCCGCTGGCAAACCTGAGCGATATCGTATTTGGCGGATGGGATATTTATGAAGACAACGTGTATGAGGCAGCGATGAACGCCAAAGTGCTGGAAGCATCTTTGCTGAATGCCATTAAGCCTGAACTGGAAGCCATCAAGCCAATGAAAGCGGTATTTGATAAATCTTACGTAGCTAATCTTGATGGGACCAACGTAAAAAAAGCAGCTACCAAATGGGACCTTGCACAGGAAGTGGTGAAAGATATAGAGACTTTTCAAAGCAAAAATAATTGCACCAGGGTGGTAATGGTATGGTGCGGCAGCACAGAAAAATACATCGAGACTTCTGATGTGCACAATACGATTTATGCTTTTGAGCAGGGTTTGAAAGACAATGACCCACGCATTTCGCCCAGCATGATCTATGCATATGCAGCTATCAAATGCGGTGTGCCTTTTGCCAACGGCGCTCCCAACCTTACCTGCGATATCCCTGCTTTGCTCGACCTGGCAAGGGAAACCAATACGCCAATAGGCGGTAAGGATTTTAAAACCGGCCAGACGCTGATGAAAACCATTGTTGCCCCCGGCCTTCATGCAAGGGCATTGGGTGTAAGGGGATGGTTCTCTACCAACATCCTTGGTAACAGGGACGGCTATGTGCTTGACAACCCTGAAAACTTCAAGACAAAAGAAGTATCCAAACTGAGCGTGCTGGATGAAATATTCAAGCCGGAATCAAATCCTGAATTATACGGCGAACTGTACCATAAAGTAAGGATCAACTATTATCCTCCTCACGGCGATAACAAAGAAAGCTGGGACAATATTGACATCTTTGGATGGCTGGGCTACAGCATGCAGATAAAGATCAATTTCCTTTGCCGTGATTCTATTTTGGCAGCGCCGATTGTGCTTGATCTTGCATTGCTGCTTGATTTGGCCAAACGTGCCGAAATGAGCGGCATACAGGAATGGTTGTCCTTCTACTTTAAATCACCCCAAACGCTGGAAGGATTGCCTCCTGAGCATGACATTTTCAAGCAATTGATAAAGCTGCAAAATACTTTGCGCCACATGATGGGTGAGGATTTGATAACACATCTTGGGCTTGATTATTACCAGGATTTGGTGGAAGCAATGTAATTGTAACCAAAAAATAACAGCACCTGTTGGTTTTTATATAGTAAAAACGATTACAGTTGCACCCTAAAATATGATTCTTTGCCTGCCGGCTTCAGCAATGTTGCCGGCAGGCTATCAACTACCGCAGCCAGTCCTGGTTGCAGTGGGTGTAAGAGTTGCCGGCAAAAAAATCGGTAATAAGAGGCGATAAGAATGGTAGTTGTTCTTAATTACCCTTAACCAAAAATATGTTTTTAAAAATAGTCAATATAAAGTATAGTTCACTCAGGAAAGAAATACTTCTTTTACTGCTCTTGATTGGCAATGCGTGCCTGCTCAATGCACAGACAATAGTAAAAGGTTTTATCAGGGATGCTATTACCAAAAGGCCGGTATCTTTTGTAACAGTTATGTTCAAAGACGGCAAGGGCGTTACCAGTGATGAAAATGGCAGCTACTCCATTGAAACAAAAAATCCCAAATTCACTACCCTTCAGTTTTCTTATGTAGGGTACAGCACCCTCACTAAAAAAATTACCCCGGGCATAGAACAAACACTTGATGTAGAGCTGGAACTGAGCAGTGCCATGAAGGAAGTGGTGGTAAAAAGGGGCAGGGGCAAATACCGCAATAAAAATAACCCTGCGGTAGAACTGATAGACAAAGTAATTGAGAACAAAGACAAGAACAGGGTAACGGCCTATGATTATGTGCAGTACCAGCAATATGATAAAATAGCACTTTCGCTTGCCAACAAGCCCGAAAAATTAATGAAGAACAAGTTGCTGAGAAGCTTCAAGTTCATCATGGAAAATGTGGATACCACCACGGTACCGGGCAAATCGCTGCTGCCGCTTTATATTGAAGAAAAATTAGTTGATAAGTACTACCGCAAGGACCCTTCTGCACAAAAGGAAAGGATACTGGGTGAAAAGAAGGTGAACTATGGTGATTTTATAGACAATGCAGGTGTAAGTTCTTATATCCGCTCGCTCTATGTTGATATCAATATTTATGATAACAACATTCCCCTGCTGCAGCAGCAGTTTCTAAGTCCTATCGCAGATATGGGGCCTGCCTTTTACCGTTATTATATCAGGGATACCACGGAAGTTGACAGCGTAAAGCTCATTCGCCTTTATTTCACTCCTAAAAATCCCAACGACCTTATTTTCCGCGGCACCATGTATATAACGCTGGATGGAAATTATTCAATTCAAAAAATTGAAATGACCATCAGTAAAAAAGCAAACGTAAACTGGACAAGGGAGCTTCGGATAAAACAGGATTTTGAAAAAGGGCCAGATGGAAGGTACCACGTGATCAAGAGCGATATGTTTACCGAATTTGCTTTGGCAAACAGCTCCAGCGGTAGTATGTATGGAGAACGACTGGTATCTTTTAAAGATTTTTTGATCAATGTGCCGGCACCTGACAGCATTTATAAAGCAAGGGATTTAGTGTACCTGCCCAGTGCAGCAGGCAGCAACGACAATGATAGTTTTTGGGTTGCCAACAGGCACACACCGCTTTCAAATGTGGAAGCAAAAGCCTATTACAATATTGACACCCTCAGGAATACAAAAAAGTTTAAAACATTCATGACGGTTGCCACGGCTTTGTTCACAGGTTACATAGTATTGGGTGGTTATGAAATAGGCAATACCAATACGTTCTATAGCTTTAACCCCGTGGAAGGCCTCAGGCTCAGGGTGGGCGGAAGAACCACCCCGAAGTTTAACCCCAACCTGTATTTGGAAGATTATATCGCTTATGGCTTTAAGGACAAAAGGTTTAAATACGGGGCCAATGTTGCTTATTCGTTCAACCATAAATCCATCTATGCTTTTCCTTTGAATTATTTCAAAATCGGTTACCAGTATGATATGAAAATACCGGGACAGGAATTGCAATATGTGCAGGAAGATAACTTTCTCCTCTCTTTTAAAAGGGGAAAGAATGACAAATGGATGTACAACCGGGTTGCCAAAGCAGAATATGTGAATGAATTTGGGAAAAACTTTGCCTTGACGCTTGGGTTTAAGCACACTGACCAGGAACCGGCAGGCGCTATTGTTTATCAAAAAGCAGGTGCTGATTCCGGGTCTTATATTCCGGGTATCACCATGTCAGAATTTTCTGCCCAGCTCCGTTGGGCACCAGGCGAACAATTTTATGTAGGAAAAAACTACCGCATACCTATCGTAAACAAATATCCCATTTTCAGCCTCCGGTATATCAAAGGGATTAAGGGGTTTGCCGGTGGCGACTATAATTATCATAACCTGAACCTGTATATGGAAAAGCGGTTCTTCATGTCGCAGCTTGGATATACAGACGTAACGATGGAATCCGGCTATATTTTCGGCCAGGTGCCTTTTCCATTGCTTACCATCCACAGGGCCAATCAAACATACGGCTACCAACTGAACTCATACAACCTGATGAACTTTCTTGAATTTGTAAGTGATAAATTTTACGCTGCTAACTTTGATGTTCATTTCAACGGTTTTTTCCTGAATAAAATACCATTGCTCAGGAGTTTGAAATGGAGGGAAGTAGCGAGTATGAAGTTTTTATGGGGCAGTGTGAGGGATGAGAACAATCCTGCCAAAAACCCGGATGCGTTTAAATTTTTGACTGACCCCGACACCCATGTACCTACCACTTATACATTGAACCACGGGCCTTATATGGAACTGAGTGTAGGGCTGGCAAATATTTTTAAGCTGGTACGTGTTGATCTTATAAAAAGGCTGAGCTATCTTGATCACCCTGACATAAGTAAATTAGGCGTACGGTTCAGGGTGAAATTTGAATTTTAAAAAGAAGCCTGCCGGGCTGAATATCATAAAAGGCATGATGATAATCAGCCACTGAATGCAGTTGTTTTTACAGTACCTTTGTGCATCAGCATTAAGGCTCCAAAAAAGGATACTTATGAAAAAGAATTACATATCCAACAGCGAAGAATCAATAAGGATGTTCAAAAGCAATTTGCTTGAAATCCTTTCAAAAGTTCACTTCTCGGTGCCCCTTTTTATTTACATACCGGCCATTATCTTTTTTTCGTGGCAGTCTTTCAGGCAGGGAACAGGCGGTTGGGAGTTTATTGCCTTTTTTGCGATCGGGCTTTTTGTATGGACCATCACTGAATATGTGCTGCACCGTTTTATTTTTCACTATTACCCTTCATCAGGGTGGGGCAGGCGCATACATTTTATTTTTCATGGTGTGCACCACGATTATCCGCGGGATAAAAAAAGGCTGGTGATGCCGCCATCTGCAAGCATTCCCCTGGCAGCGCTATTTTATTTTTTGTTCTCTTTATTTTTTCCTGCTGCAAGGCTGTATGCTTTCTTTCCCGGTTTTTTACTGGGATACCTTATTTACGACATGATGCATTACGCAATGCACCACTATAATTTTAAGAGCACGATTATGAAGAAGATAAAGCAACACCACATGCTGCACCATTACCAGGATGCCAGCAAGGGTTTTGGAGTAAGCTCGTCTTTGTGGGACATCGTATCCGGCTCTGGTTTTCCTAAAAAAGAAACAGGAAAGAAAACACAGGGGGCAGACAATATTAAAATTACAGTAGCGGAGTAAGTGCCTTCTTTATTTAGAACAGAACGTATGGAATTTGCGATTATAGCGGCGGGCGAAGGGTCAAGATTGAGAGAGGAAGGTTTTGCGCAACCCAAGCCAATGGTTATGCTGGATGGCTTGCCGGTTATCCACCGGCTTATAAATGTGTTTCTGCGTAACGGCGCCACAGGTATCCATATCATCATTAATGATTTTTCCCCCGAAGTAAAAAATTATCTTGAACAACTACGCACCTGTGTGCCCCAACTGAATGTGATCATAAAAAGCACACCGAGTTCCCTTCACAGCTTTTACGAAATACTGCCGTATATACAGGGTGATACAATTTGCCTTACTACTGTTGACACCGTTTTTGACGAAACAGAATTCAGCAAATACATCGGCGCTTTTACCAACCCGGGTGAAAGTGCAGATGCATTAATGGCAGTAACTTCATTTATAGATGACGAAAAGCCACTGTATGCGGCTACAGATGCGGAATGGAATATTACCGCTTACCCCGATGAAAAAGGGGAAGGGATTCAATATGTATCGGGCGGCATTTATTGTTTGAACCGGCGTGTTTTTGGAGCAGTGAAAGAAGCGGTAGAATCAGCCGCCAGCCGCATGAGAAACCTGCAACGCTTATTTGTAAGCAAAGGTTTTAAGGTAAAGGCTTATCCTTTTTCTAAAATTATTGATATAGACCATGTGCAGGATATTGCCAGCGCAGCGCAGTGGCTGGCAGAGACAAAATTGGCAGCAGCACAGGTATAAAACTAAAAATACGGCAGGCAAGTATTACAATGAAGCAACGTTTGGCAGGCATAAAGAGAAATGTGAAATTCTCCCCCAACCACCGGGGAAATGACAGCGCTATATTTAACCTGGCTGTTGACAGGCTGAGGGAAATGGGCTATGAAGTGAATATTTACAGCGAGGATGAATTTTTAGCGGCCGATACGCTGGCTGAAGACTGTATATTCAGCATGGCAAGGAGCAAAAAAGTGGTGAAGAAACTGCAAAAGCTGCAGCAGCATAAAACTGTTATCAACTCTGCTTTTGGTGTAGAGCAGTGTTTTCGTACCAATATGACGAAAAAGCTTATTGGTAACGGTATCCCGTACCCGAAAAGTATTGTGGTGCCTACCAACAATCCTGCTCCTGGTTTGTTTGAACAGCTGGACGGTAAAGTCTTTTGGTTAAAACGGGGCGATTTCCACGCCATACACAAAGAAGACGTAAGCTTTGCTCCCAGCATTGCTTATGGTATTGAAATATTAAAAGAATTTTACCTCAGGGGCATCAATGAAGCGGTGGTGTCAGAGCATTTGCATGGCGACCTGGTAAAATTTTACGGTATAAAGGGCAGTGACTTCTTTTACTGGTTTTACCCGGCAGAATTTAATCACAGCAAGTTTAATGCAGAAGTAATTAACGGCGCTGCTAATTATTATAAATTTGATGAAGGCCTGCTTAAGCAATATTGCAGCAAAGCCGCTGATGCGCTGGATATACATATTTATGGTGGTGACGCGGTGATTGCGCCGGATGGCAGCATGCACATCATTGACTTTAATGACTGGCCGAGCTTTGCCCCCTGCCGGGAGGAGGCAGCAGTGCATATAGCACAATGCATACACAACGAGGCACACAGGCTGGTGCCGGCAAACGGGGGACAGTAAATAACTTTTATGCAGCAGGACAAACAAAAGGTAACATTTCAATCAACATTAAAATCTTCCGATACCGAAGAACTAATTGATATTTATTTCTACCGCCCGATTGGTTTTGCCCTTGCCCTGTTTTTCAGGGCGATAGGTATTACACCTAACCCTGTTACCATTGCCAGCATTTTTATAGGGATGACTGGTGGCTACCTTTTCTATTTTGAAGACCTTTCCATCAATATCATCGGTATGTTGTTGCTCATGTTTGCCAATTCATTGGACAGTGCAGACGGGCAACTGGCAAGAATGACCAACAATAAATCGAGGCTGGGTCGTGTGCTGGACGGTCTGGCCGGCAGCTTTTGGTTTGTTGTAATCCATATTGTTTTGTGCCTTCGTTTACAAAACCAGGGATGGAGCGCTGCTATCTGGATATTGGGTGTATTGTCAGGCCTGTCGCACATGATACAGGCGCAGCAGGCAGACTATTACAGGAATGTTCACCTGTTTTTTATCAAAGGAGAAAGCGGCAGTGAGTTTGACAACAGCAGGGAACTAAACGAACAATACCACCGGCTTTCGTGGGGTAAAAATTTCGGGCAAAAACTATTTCTCGGTTTTTACAGGAACTATACAACGCAGCAGGAACTGCTTTCGCCCAACCTGCAAAAACTGATGGGGCTTATACGGGGGCGTTATCCTGGTGGGTTGCCGGGGTGGCTGGTTACAGAATTCAGGACAATGAACAAGCCTTTGATGAAATATACCAATATTGTACAGTTCAACACCCGTACCATTTTTCTCTTTTTCTGTCTTTTCATCAATAAGCTTTGGCTGTATTTCCTCTTTGATTTGATAGTACTTACCGGGATAATGCTGTACATGATCTGGAAACAGGAGAAAATTTCAAAACACTTTTACCAAAAACTTTTGGCCAACCCTGCGATGTGAGCTGTTTTGCATCACCGGTAATACAATAATGAAGGCAAAAACATATAATACTATTTTTCTTGCGCTGGGATTACTTACGCTTGCATGGATGGTATACAAAATAGGGATTGATACCATTTTCCGGAATGTGCTGAAAACAGGGATATGGTTTTTACCCGTGATACTGATCTGGTTTTTTATTTACCTGCTCAATGCCCTTGCTTTCCGGGAAATTATTTACGAGGAAAACCTGGAGCATACCAATGTGTCGCTTAGCGGTGTTTTTAAAGTGACCATCAGCGGCTATGCCATTAATTACATTACTCCGTTCATTGCATTGGGCGGTGAGCCTTACCGTGTAATGGAACTGAGGCAGAAACTGGATGCCAATAAAGCAACCTCATCCGTAATCCTGTACAATATGATGCACATGCTGTCGCATATTGTTTTCTGGATGCTTTCTGCAATTGTCATCATTATTTTTTTAAAACCTTCCGGTGCGGCGCTCATTGGCTGCATTGCCACGTTCGTAATCTTTTTTGGCCTGCTGTACTGGGTTTTCATTAAATATAAAAAAGGCCTGCTGATGGTTACCTTCAGGGGGCTTGGCAGGTTACCGTTTATGAAGCGTACCATGCAGCGGTTCATTGACAAGCATTCCTCTAACCTGGTTGAAATTGACAGGCATATATCTGAACTCTTCAGCTTGCGAAAAGGTACTTTTTATGCATCCCTGTTTTTTGAATTCATTGCAAGGGTAATCGGGTGCTTTGAAATTTATTTTATCGGCGTGGCGCTCGGCACTGATATTTCCGTGCTGGATGCATTCATCGTAAGCGCCGGTTCATCGTTATTCGCCAACATGATATTCTTTTCCCCCATGCAGCTGGGGGCAAGGGAAGGCGGCTTTGTGCTGGCATTGCAGAGCATTGGCCTTGCAGGTGCTGCCAGCGCCGGTATTTTTATGAGCCTGGTAACAAGAATAAGAGAACTTGCCTGGATATTCATCGGGTTAATGCTGGTAAAACTGAAGACAAAACTGTAGACAATAAAATAAGAAATGATCAAAGGCATCCTACTTGATTATGGCGGCACCATTGATACCAATGGCGTGCATTGGGGTATAGTGATGTGGGATATGTACAAAAAAAACAATGTTCCTGTAACGCAGAAACAGTTTGAAATGGCTTTCAGCCACGGCGAACGGACACTGGCGCTGCAGAAATTCATTTACCCCGAACATAATTTTTTAGATACGCTTATTATCAAAACAAGGATACAGTTTGAATTCCTGGTTCAAAATAACTTTCTTGCCGAAGCGGATTATGAACACACTATACACGCTGTTGCCAATGATTGCAATGCCTTTGCCCAAAAAGCTATTGATGCAGCCAGGCCTGTGCTGGAAAACCTTTCATCAGTGTATAAAATAGTGCTGGTTTCAAATTTTTATGGTAATATCCTAACAGTATTAAAGCATTTTGGGCTGGAAAATTATTTCAGTAGTGTGGTTGAATCTGCTGTGGTGGGCATCCGGAAACCGGATGCTGCTATATTTACCTATGGCGCCGAAGCACTTTGCCTGCCTCCTGAAAATTGTGTGGTAATTGGCGATTCCTATCCTAAAGACATTGTACCGGGAAAAAAAGCAGGCTGTAAAACCATCTGGCTCAAGGGGCAGGGGTGGGGCAAAGACCCGGACGATATAGCTGCTGCAGACATTATCATAAAGAGTTTTGCAGAACTCCGGCAGGTTATACCGGCTCTTTAATTATATTCAGACAGGAAAAAATTCGGTAATATCCGCCTCAAGCGCCTGGCTTATTATATAAAGGGATTTAATGGTAGGGTTTGTTTTCCCTGTTTCAATTCTTGAAATTCTTGCTTTTTCAAACTTGCATCTAAGTGCAAGTTCAAGCTGGGTAAGCTTTTTCTTTTTTCTTAGTTCCCTTATGCGGGTACCGATTTTCATTAGCAACATCTCTTCCTCCATAACACATATATGTTTTTATTTCAACCTGAGTTTAAAAATTAAACTTTCCTGTACAGCAGCAATAACCAATGTATAAAAACACTGCAGTTGTTAATCACGAAAAAGTTCAACAATCTGTACGTCAAGCGCTGTTGATATTTTGTGGAGGGTACGGATAGTAGGGTTAGTACGTCCGGCTTCAAGCCTCGACATACTGGCTTTTTCAAATTCGCACTCAATGGCAAGATCATTTTGTGTCATGTTCTTTTTTACACGGAGTTCTTTAATCCGTTCCCCGAGTTTGATCATTAAATCAGGATTTCTCATAATAGTGACTTTCTTATATGCAAAAAAAAGTAAGGTGCGTGGAAATACGGTTGTTATAAACTGCAATTGTGAGTAATTTTACTCATTTTAACAATAGTAAAATTACGGTATTTAGCTGTTTTTAAAAATTTAATTGTTGCTGTTTACTACAACTTTTAGCATTGCGATCTTTGGAAGACTCTTTTTATTATAAAACCGTTGCAAATACTATCACATACAAAATGTTAATAATTTAGGCTCCCATAATTTTAAATTTCCAGCTAGTAAAATACTCAAATATTATTATAATTATATAAAAAATAGGTATAATAATTGTGTTTTGAGGGTATTCGTTCACACAAAAACTAAACGTATGCCAATTGTAAAAGTGATTGAAGTAATTGCTTCATCAGAAAAAAGCATTGAAGATGCTATTCAGCAGGCGGTGGCTGAAGCATCTAAAACCATCCATAACATAGACTCTGTTTATGTAAAGGATATTAAAGCCCATGTAAAGGATAATAAGATTGCTACTTACGGGGTCATTTGTAAAATCTCTTTCAGGCTTGATGCCCGGTAATACAGGCGATGCATTACAGCGAATACAGCAGGATAATTACTGCTCCCTGTATTCGCTGTTTTTTATACCGCAGGTATTAATCACTTAAAATTGCCCTGCTCCTGTCAAGCGCCTGCTGGAAAGTAGCGGTAACATTTGCTTTGCCGATGGCAAAAAGCAGGCGGGCAGATTGCAGTTCTTCCTTCACCTGTTCGCTGTTCACTTCACTTAATATTAACCTGGTGCCGCGCTGTGTTGCATGTTTATGCACCTCTGTAATGGTTTTTATACCGGTGGCATCAATAATAGGCACCTGCCTCATGCGGATTATCAGGACTTTTGGCGCTGTTTCAATAAACCTGATGGCATCTTTGAACTTGTAAGCTGCGCCAAAAAATAACGGCCCTGTAATTTCAAACACTTCCACCCCTTCGGGAATAGCTGCTGTATCCAACAGTACATTACTGTTGTTGCCGGCTGTATCATTGGCAGCGGAAAGCATGCTTACATCGCTGAACTTGATCATTTTTCTCATGAATAAAAAAGCAGCCATTACCATTCCTATTTCAATGGCAACAGTGAGGTCAACGAATACCGTCAATAAAAATGTAGTGACAAGTACCGCACTATCGCTTTTGGGGCCTTTCAGTACGGTAATAAAACTTTCCCATTCGCTCATATTATAGGCCACTACCACAAGGATGCCCGCCAGCGTTGCCATTGGTATCAGCGATGCCCATTTGCCAACGAACAGCATGATAAGCAAAAGTGTAATGGCATGTACCATTCCTGCTATGGGGGTGCGGCCACCATTCTTTACATTAGTAGCTGTTCTTGCAATGGCCCCGGTGGCCGGTATGCCGCCAAAAATGGAAGAAAAAATATTGGCACCGCCCTGTGCCACCAATTCTATATTTGAACGGTGGTTGCCGCCGATCATTCCATCTGCTACTACCGCAGAAAGCAATGACTCTATGCCTCCCAGCAATGCAATAGTGAAGGCAGGCTGCACCATGTGCTTAATAGTTGCAAAATCCAGGTGTGGTATGGATGGCAAAGGCAGTGTGGAGGGGATGCTGCCGAATTTTGTCCCGATTGTTTCCACGGGCAGCGGCAACAGTTGTGCAGCGGCAGTAGTCACTATAATCGCAATAAGCGAACCGGGAATTTTGTGTGTTACCCTCGGCCACAGCAATACAATGATAACCGTGGCAGCAGCCAGCAATACAGCATAAATATTTATGCCTGAAAAGTGCTTGTAATATTCTTCCCATTTATCAGTAAAATCAGCCGGCACGGTGCCCATTGGCAGGCCAAAAAAATCTTTTATCTGCGAAGAAAAAATTATGAGGGCAATACCGCTGGTAAAACCAATGATAAGCGGGTGGGGAATGAATTTTATAACAGAACCGAGGCCTGCCAGGCCCATTACAATAAGCATAGCGCCCGCAATAAAAGTGGCAATGATCAATCCATTTACGCCATACTGTTGCACAATACCGTACACAATTACAATAAAAGCGCCGGTAGGGCCGCCAATTTGTACACGGCTGCCGCCGAATGCTGAAATAATGAAGCCTGCAATTACTGCAGTGTACAACCCTTTTTCAGGCGACACGCCGGAAGCAATGGCAAATGCAATGGCAAGCGGCAGCGCCACAATGCCTACTATCAGGCCTGCCAGCGCATCTTTGGTAAACTGTTGCCGCGTATAACCTTTAAGCGTGTCAAATAGTTTAGGTTTAAAAGCAGTGCTGAAACTCTCTGCCATGTGGGTAATAATTTATTCTTATTGCGTATCTGCCTCAAAGATACAAAAAGGCAGCGGGCAGGAATGAACTGCTTATTCATACGAAATTTAATAGAGATATATTGATCGGTGGCAGCGCAGGTAATTATTAATTATTTTACCACAGCGGCAATAGTATTGACGCCGGTTTTTGTGCTGCTGTTCAGCATAATCGGTTTACCTGTTTTATGTTTTGGGGTAAAACGGAGGCCAAGCAGGGAGGTAACGGTGGCGGCTAACTGCTTTTGATACAATTGCTGCTCTTCTTTTACTTCTCCTTTGGCTTCAATGCCGGCCCCCAGTATGGCAAGCCATGTTTCACCGGAGCCTTTTATCCAAAAGCCATGCGATGACCATGTGTTTGCCTGGCAGCCACGGCCATGATCAGTAGTGATGATGAATGCAGTATTGTTTTTATAGAAGGGATCAGTTTGCACATAATACCAGAGCTCGGCAATCATGGCATCTGCCTGCTGCAGTTTGCGGAGATAACTATCGTATTCGCCTTTATGTGCAAACTCATCTGTTTCCCCGAGGCCGATGTAGAGCACCCGTGGATGGTACTGCTCCACGTAATTTTTGGCGCACTCATAAGTAAGCATATCATGGCGGGTGTTATTTTGCCCATATACTTTTTCCTGCACCTCATTTATTAATTTGCTGATGCTGTCTGTTTCATTCAATGCTTCATAACCTGCATTCACCGGCAACTGCCCGTTTTCTTCATTTAAGATAAAAGGTAAAATACGCCAGGAACAAAATGCAGCCACCTTGCCTTTATATTGGGGCTGTTCGTTCAGCCACTGAAGAATATTTATTCTTGTATTATTTACTGCAAGGTTCGGGATGAATAGCTTGTCAGGATGACCGGTAAATATTTCGCTGTAGCCGGGATACGATATTTTGTACAGGTTCGCAACATTCATATTGTTATTAAAATACCGGTTGCCGATAAGTTGTCCTTTCTGTACAATTACAGACCAGAAAAAAGGCATCAGCATTTTTCTTCTTTCAGCCAGGTCAGTATGCCAGTATTGCTGCAGCGCCAGGCCTGTATCTTTTACATAGCTTGTATTGCGCAGCAGTTCTTCGTCAGCGCCGTTAAACACCTCCTGCCACCGGGTGCCGTCAAGCGTAATAATAAAAATATTTTTAGCGGTTGATTGCGCCTGCAAAAAAATGGCATGAATAAGAATACAACAGGTCAGACAAAGCAGTTTCATTTGCGGAGGTTTTACAAAGAAACCATACCTGTATAAACTTTCTGTAAAGGAGGAATTAAGGAAAAGTTATATAAAAACCGGGAAGTTGTATTTTAATCTTTGCAAAATCCGGATAGATCACTATTTTTGCTTTATCAACATCATTCATGTTGGTTGTTTTAAGGGTTAAAGATAAATCCTCCTGATTCTTCAGGAGGATTTTTTATTTTACATCACAGATAGGTTGATGGCTGTTTAAAACAATTAAATGGATTCACTCACACATATAGCATTGGGTGCCTGCATGGGCGAAGCATTTGCCGGGAAACAACTGGGCAAAAGGGCGATGTTATGGGGGGCGCTGGCACAGAGTTTTCCTGATATTGATTTTTTAGCGGCATCCTGGATGAACACCACCAGTAACCTGCTGGCGCACCGCGGCTTTACCCATTCGCTGCTATGCTGCGCATTTATTACACCATTGCTTGCCCTTGCTGCAGAGCGTGTGCACAGGCCGCATAATATAAGCCTGAGAAAATGGATGTTGTTTTTTGGAGGGGTTATTCTCGTCCACATTTTTATTGATGCCTTTAATAATTATGGTGTAGGCTGGTTTGAACCCTTTAGCCACCTGCGTATATCTTTCAATGCCATTTATGTGGCCGATCCGTTTTTCTCTGTATGGCCGGGCATAGCCTGTGCAGCGCTGGTTATTTTAAAACGGAAAAGTAAAAAAAGAAAAACCTGGTGGCGGCTGGGGCTGGGGCTGCCGGCGGTTTACCTGTGCTACTGCCTTACCAACAAAGCTTATATCAACAGCGAAGTGAAAGCAGCGCTTAAAAAACAACGGATCAGCCATGGCCGTTATTTCACTACGCCGGCGCCTTTGCAAAACTGGCTTTGGTTTGTAGTGGCCGGAAACGACAGTGGTTATTACACCGGCTTTCGCTCTGTATTTGACAGCAAGGATACAATCAGTTTCAGCTATTTCCCGCGAAATGAAAAATTGCTTGATACTTTAAAGAAAGAAGAGGATCTGCATAAGCTTATCCGGTTTTCGCAGCAGTACTATACGGTAGAGAAATGGCATGATACATTAGTATTTAATGATCTTCGCTTTGGGCAGGTTATTGGCTGGAAAGAACCCCGGGGGAAATTTGCTTTTCATTATTTTCTTCAATATCCTGGCGAAAATACATTGGTGGTGCAGCGTGGCCGTTTTGAAAAATGGGACCGGGCAGCCGTTTTGGCGCTGATAAAACGGATAAAAGGTAACTAGCCGCGTTCCCGTTTAAAATAAAAAGTAAAAAGGTAAAGCGTTGCCTTTATGCTTTGAAAGGAGCACCAGCGTATGAACTGTTTGAAAATATTTCTTGAGCGGCTTTGTGTTTCACTGGTTATGGCAATGCAGTTGTTTTCAATGATGTCGTCCAGGACATTTTCTGTGTAAAGGGCAAACGGCGGGTTCTTTATAACAAGGTTCAGTTCCATGCTTGCATAGGCGCTTAAGTTATTGATGTTGTACGAACCAACGGTCATCCATTCACCATCACAGGAAGCAATCTTGCCGTGGAGTATGTTATCCTGGTATTCATACACTTTGATGTTGTTCCTTAAAAGGTAATCATACAGCCAGCGTTCCGCACTTTTGGCTATTTTTACATCAGACAGGCCACCGGTAATTACTTTTACATCAATCCCTCTCTTTACGGCGCCCACCAACTGCCTGCGTATAACCCTTCCCGGTAAAAAGTAGCTGGATAAAATAATAACATGAGAAGTGGAGCGCCGCAGCATTTCCACGTACATACGGGAGATCTGGTTTTTATTGCTTACCCAGTCGTTGCGGCATATTTTTGCCAGCAATGTAGCGTCAGGAGGGGGCAGGGGAGCGGCAGGCTCACAGTTTTCTTTGATAGGGTTATTTGTATAGCCTTTCCATTCCCTCCTGCAAAGCAGGCAAAGTTCCCTGGCGATATTGCCCGTTACATACACGCCAAAATCTAACCAGGCAGGAATGCCGTCTATATCATTATACCTGTCGGCGATGTTCATGCCGCCGGTAAGCGCATGCGCTGAATCTACTGTCACAATTTTGTGGTGCATCCTTCTGCCGAAATAAAAATGGTGGCTTTTCAGCAAAGGTTCAAAATAACGGAAACGGATACCCGCTTCCTGCAGCCCGCTGATAAAATGCCGTGGCAGCGACTGGGAGGCATAGCCATCTACCATCAGGTACACCGCCACGCCACGCCGGGCAGCGGCTTTAAGCGCATCGGTTACGCTTTGGCCGGTGGCATCATGCTGTAAGATATATACCTGCATGTGGATCAGGCGCCGGGCCTGGTGTATAAGGCTAATAAGCAATTCAAAATAGCGGGCGCCGCCCTTTATCAATTCAATGGAATGGCAGGGCACGAATCCTTTGAGCAGTTTATTGCGTTTGCGGGGCATGGTTTTGTATAACGCTTACTGCAATATAGCTCTTATAAACATTGCAGGCATTTTTTTGTTTTAAAATCCGGGAACTTCATTCCCCGTAATGGTACAATGAACAGAAAAGACATCCGGCATACTATCTTGTTTTATTGTAAAAAATTGAAAAAATATTCCAATAAAGTGGCTGACGGCCCCAATGCAGAAATGATACACTGCTTCAGGGTATCTTATAAGAAGCTGAGGGCTTTTTTACGGATGCTGAACAGCAGGAAAAAAGGGGCGGAAAAATTAAAATTGACGAGGATGCTCAAAAGTTGCTACCATGTTGCAGGTACCATCCGCGATATACAGTTGCAGCAGCGTATTAAATTACCGGCTGCTTATCAAATTTTGCTGAAACGGAAGGTAGCAGCATTAACGCCCCTGCTGGTAAAGCATGTGGCGCTGAAACCTGTTGCTAAAACAAAAAAGAAAATATTGGGCGGGATGCCGCACTCAGTTTCACTAAAAGATCTTAATCAATACAGTCGCAAAAAATGGAAAGAGGTAAATTCCATTATTAATACAGCCCAATTTGATGATACCAGTATTCATACACTGCGTAAATGTTTAAAAGATATTTCTTATAACCAGGCCTTATTTAAAAAGGACGAAAAGAAAAGCGTACAGCTTCCTGATGATTTACTGGATGAACTGGGAAAGTTCCAGGATAAAAATGTGGCTCTTTCTTTTTTGACGGATGACTGGATGCAAAAAATTTCGCCTGCCTGCCGTGAAAAGCTGCAGCGGACAAAAACGCAATTGAAAAGTGAAAAAGAAAGGATCAAGAAAAAACTGGTGAACGCTCTTACCAGTCTGACCGGGTTAAACTTACAAGCATTGCTCTATTTTTGAAGATATAGACTATTGCCCGCTCCTTATTGCTTCCGTAATCTCATCCATGCTGATGCCCGAATGGCTTTCGTCATACACACACTCACCATTCCGTATAAGCAGCACCTGCGGCGATTCGTGGTACACGGCAAAATCTTCTGCTACTTTATCAGAAAGGTGGCGGTATTTTATCAAATCAAGAAAATAAAAATCCACATTGGCGGGGACTTCGGCCCTTTCCAGCCTGCTCTTAGCTATGCCGCTTACGGCGCAACGGGTGCTGTGCTTAAAAATTACCTGCGGCTTTTCTTTTGATCTGGCCTTAATATCTTCAAGTTGCTGCCGGTCAGTCAGTTCAATCCAGTTCACAGGAGTACGGTTTGTAATGGGTGAATTTTAATGAAGGATATTTTCTGTCATGGGGCAACCTGTTTTTTTGCTGGGGCCGCAGGAGCTAAGGAATATGATGCCAGTAACAAGTAATAAGGCTGCCAGGATAATTTTTTTCATTTGTTTTTTTGAGGTTTTTCTTTAAAAAAGCAACGACAAAGATACTGAAAAATATCATACAATCTGTTCTTTCCTTGCAGGATTACCTGATTGAAAAAAATGCAGCATTGACTATATGCATAAAAAAATATTGTAGTCAATATGCGTTTTTAATGAAAAAGCATTATTTTAGGCCTTCTCATCTGTACTTATCCAAAACACTGATTGTTTTGCCGTTGATTTTTTGAAAGTGCCGGCTATTGCTGCCGGGAAAATGCACAATGATTAAAAGCGTGTGGTTGGTAGTTGCGGCAGGTGTCGGTTAACTTATTATTAAATTAATGTTAGGTGCCTCATGTTTGCTTGGAAAGCTTTGGGTTTTCATTTAATCTTGCGGCCATTATTCTGTATCCTCTCCTGAAAGACCAGACACTTTATCATCCTGTTTGTATTATATTTCAAACTCAAACACCACTATATGCGTAATTCTACAATGCCGGTACACTCCCTTTTTGGTTTAAAAAGGATTGTTTATTCCCTTATTGTATTTTCATTTATTTGTACAAGCAATGCCAGTTTTGGGCAATTGCTCACATGGAATACATTTGGAAATGCCGGAACTGAAACCACTGAACCGAGCACCTCTAATAATGCTAATATTGCTGCTGCCAGCCTGAATTTTACTGGCAGTAATGTAACACCGGCAGCAAATGGTAACCGGTTTGGAGGCAGCAACTGGTTTAAAGCAGGAAATACCGCCGCCGGCAGTACATTTGCTGAAGCTCTTGCCAACCCTTCCTATGTACAGTTTACTGTTACTCCCAATGCAGGTTTTTCCTTCACGCCAACTTCCCTTGTATTTATTTGGGATTTTTCGGGAACAGGCCCTAAATCTGTAACGCTGAGATCTTCTGCAGATAACTATGCAACAGACCTGGGCTCACTTACAAACATGACTACCAGCACTTCAGCATTTAAAACTTTAAACATATCAGGGCTGTCAAACGTAACTTCTGCCACCACTTTTCGCCTGTATGGTTATGGAGCGACTGGTACAGGAGGTACAGGAGGGTTCGATTGTGCCAGCAGCCAGAACAATGTAGTGTTGAATGGTACTACAAGCGCCGTTGTTACTAATCATACAGTAACCTTTGATAAAAATGCCATTGATGCTGCCGGTACAATGAGCCCGCAAACAGCGAGTTCCCCTGCAGCGCTCACAACAAATGCATTCACAAGAACAGGATATAATTTTAACGGGTGGAACACTGTAACAGATGGCAGCGGTACTTCTTATGCAGATGGCGCAAGCTATAGTTTTAACGCAAATATCACTTTATTTGCCCAATGGGCAGCTGCGGCAGGCCATACACTTACTATTACGCAAGCTACCGGGGGTACAATATCTCCGGGTACGACAACTGTGACAGATGGCGGCTCACAGGATTTTACCGCTACGCCAGCTTCATGCTATGATTTTACCAACTGGGTAGTAGATGGAGTTGGAGCAGGCAGTACCAATCCCTACAGTTTCACCAACGTTACTGCAGACCATACCATTACAGCAGTTTATACAATCAAAACATATACAGTTACAGCAAGTGCCGGTGCAAACGGTGGTATCAGCCCTGCCGGAGCTACTAATATAAACTGCGGCAGCAACCAGGCTTATACCATTACGCCCAATAGTGGTTACTTAATACAGGATGTACTGGTGGATGGCGTATCTAATCCCGGTGCTGTTTCATCCGGTTCATATACATTTACTAATGTAACAGCAGCACACACTATAAGCGCTTCGTTTACCGCAGCGCCGTGCCACACAGAGAATTTCTCTGCTATAGGAAGCTCAACTTCCTATGGAAGCCGTAGCTGGTCCGGCACCGGCGGCACATGGACTGCTACCGATGCAAGAGAAGATCAAACAATTAACGGAAAAGCAATTACTATACGCACCGGGGTATTAACCTCTCCGTCTTTTGCAGATGGTGTTGGAAGTATTACGCTTACCGTTAAATTCCCTTTCTCAGAAACATCTTCTTCCGGTGACCTGGTAATTGCTGTGAATGGTACAACAGTCGGCTCTGTGCTAAAATCTGAAATGAATGGTACAACACCTGTCACTAAAACAATTTCAAATATTAATATTGCCGGCGATGTGGTAATAACTGCAACTTCAGCCGGGCCGCGTTACACTATTGATGATTTGAACTGGACATGTTACGCTGCTCCTGAAATTAATGTAAAACAAAGTGCAACTTCTATTCCCAGTGGCGGCAGCTATAGTTTCGGGGATCAATTGGTAAACACAAGCGGTGCAGTAGTTACATTTACTGTTGAAAACACAGGTACCCTTGACCTCAACCTGACTGGCGCTCCGGTGATTGCAATTTCCGGTACCAATGCTGCTGATTTTTCTGTTGACCAGGCGGCAACATCTGCCTCGGTAGCGGCGTCAGGCAGCACGGCATTTACAGTTATTTTTACGCCTTCCGCATCAGGCGAACGTTCTGCTGTTATCAGTATTGCGAATGATGATGCAAACGAAAATCCCTATACATTTACTGTTACCGGGAATGGGACAACTATTGTCACATATTCTGTTGCATATGATGGTAATGGCAGTACCGGAGGTACTGTACCTTCAGATGATAATAGCCCTTACGTATCCGGTTCTGACGTGACAGTATTGGCACAGGGAACATTGGAAAAAACCGGTTATACATTCAGTGGCTGGAATACAGCTGCTGATGGCAGCGGCAGTTCTTATGCTGCGGGCAGCACTATTTCCGGTATTTCGGCTAATACAATATTGTATGCACAATGGGTCGCTAATCAATACACTGTTAGCTATGATGCTAATGGCGCTACGGGTGGTTCCACACCTGCCGGTGCTGTTAATTATGACTATGGCACCACTGTTACAGTGCTTGGTAATACAGGTAGCCTGGTAAAAACCGGTTACACATTTATTGGCTGGAATACCCAGGCTAATGGTGCAGGTACAGATTATGCACCAGGTGCTGCTTTCGTGTTAGGCGCTGCTAACGTAGTACTGTATGCGGAATGGGCAGGCCCTTTATATGAACCATTTGATTATGCGGCAGGAGATAATGTAGGTGGAACGGTAAGTGGCGGGGGGGCCAACAATAACTGGTTTACACATTCAGGAAATGGCTCCATCCTGGTCACTTCCGGAAGCTTGAGTTATACCGGGCTACAGGCATCCGCTGATAATAAAATAAACCTGCCGGGAAACAACACATCTGTATCAAGGGATATTAACAGGAATGCAGGACTGCCTGGCGGTACTACAGCAGGTTATTATTCATTATTGCTGAATGTTGCGGATAACACACAATTAAATGCGGGGGGGGATTATTTTGCAGGGTTTGGCGCTACAAGCGGTGGCAGCGTTACTACATTATTTGCAAGATTATTTATAAAGAGCAGCGGTACAGGTTACCAGTTAGGTATTGCGAATAATGGCACTACTGCTACTTATTATACCACTGATCTGAGTTTTGGCACCACCTATTTGGTAGTCGTAAAATATGACTTTAACGGGGCTTCAAATGATATCAGCACTTTATGGGTTAATCCTTCTTCTTTGGGGGGTGATGAACCAGCCGGGGGAATTTCTAACAGCAGTTCAGCTTCAACAGTATCCGCTTTTGCTTCCGTCTTCCTGAGAAACGGCAGCAATACGCCCAAAGGAGATATTGATGAAATAAGGGCAGGCACCACATGGGCATCTGTTACGCCTTCCGTTTCTTATCAGTTATCTGTTGCAGCAGGCACCGGTGGCAGCATTACTGCTCCCGCTTCATCACCCGTAACGGTGAATTATGGCAATCCAACTACTATTACAGCGGTGGCTAATTCCGGCTATGTATTTAGCGGGTGGACGGTAACTTCAGGCAGCGCTCTTATCGATGATGCCGGCAGCGCAAGCACTACTGTAGCGCTTAGTTCCGGAGATGCAGCGGTGCAGGCAAATTTTGAAGCAAATACATTTACCATCACAGCCAGCGCAGATGCCGGTGGTTCTATTTCACCCGGTGGAAGCGTGGCAGTGGATGGCGGTAATGATCAAGCCTTTACTATTACCCCTGATGCATGTAATGATATTGCAGATGTGATAGTAGATGGTGAATCGCAGGGGCCGGTAACCTCTTATACATTTACCAATGTATCAGGCAATCATACTATCAGCGTCAGCTTTATGCCGGTTACATTTGTGCAATGGACGGGTGCTGTAAGCACGGACTGGAATAACCCGGCAAACTGGACGTCCAGTTGCCTGCCTGCTTCAGATAAATATGTTTATATACCGGGGCCTGGTGAAGTAACGAACCAGCCTGTATTATCTGCAGATGCTTCAACCGGTGATCTTGAATTGGGTGCTGATGCCTCTCTTGCTATTGGCAGCCATACATTAACCATCTATGGTTTGTATGCGGATGATGGTAATGCATCACTCATTGGTTCAAATGCTTCTAACCTTGTGGTAAATGGCACTAACGGCTCCACTTTCCTTACGTTAAGTTCTGCAACTGCACTTACGCTTAAAGACCTTACCGTAAACGGCGGTACTGTTACCCTTACTACTCCTGTAAATATCACCGGCGGTACAGCTTCCAATACATCGGGCACAGTAACTGTGGCCGAAGAAGCTGTGCTGGAATCGAATGGGTTTCTTACACTTAAATC
>JBEHYP010000027.1:0-35456 GCA_048498115.1 Bacteroidota bacterium
TGACCTGAACACTTCAAAAACAGTTATACGTAACTGTTATGTTTCAGCAAACTATGCAATGAATGCAGGCGGTGGCATATTCAACCAGAATTCATCTCCTGCTTACAGCAACTGCACCGTTGTATCCAACACCAGCACAGGCGGGGCGGGTGTTTACAATTATTCTTATGCTTCCCCTGCATACAGCAATTGTATTATTGCCAATAATACCTGCTCCAACGATGCAGCGGGCATGGCGAATTATGCTTACTGTGCACCTGTTTTAACCAATTGCGTGATCGCCAATAATACCAGCGGGCGTGACGGTGGCGGCATAGCAAGCTATACAACAACCGTTCCCGTTACTTTAATCAATTGCACGGTTGCCAATAACACCTGCACCCGTTACGGAGGCGGTTTATATAACCAGTCAAACCTGCTTACATTAACCAACACTATTGTGTGGGGAAACACAGGCGGTACTTATCCCGGCATTTATACTGATGTTGCAACCAACATTACTGCTGCATACAGCAATACGCAGGGAAGCCTGCTGGCAGGAACGGGAAACCTGACTATTGATCCTTTGTTCTTTAATGCCGGTGATGCAGACGGGGCAGATAATATTTACGGCACGGGGGATGATGGCCTGGCATTAAGCGCCTGCAGCCCTGCCATCAACCAGGGAAATAACAGCGCCATCTCATTGAATGCAGACGTTAAAAGTAATACACGGATCGCTTATACAACAGTGGATATGGGCGCTTACGAGGTACAATCCGTTGATCTCAATAACAGCACATGGAAAGGGATAAATACCAACTGGAATGATATTATTAACTGGTGTGGGGGATATGTGCCAACAGCAGCAACCAATGTTACCATTCCATCAGGGCTGAGCAATTATCCTGATATAAATACAACTGCAAATACAAAAGATATTTCATTGGCTTCCGGCACATCCGTTACCGTTAGTAATGCAGGCCAGCTTACTGTAAACGGTGCTTACAGCAATAGCGGCAGCAGCATTGCAAATAACGGCACATGGATAATGGCAGGCACTGCAGGCGCCCAAAATTTCCCGGGGGTTAATGCCGTTATTACATCCATGAATAACCTTGAGATCCGCAACCCTTCAGGAATAAGCCTCAGCAAATCATTTGGAATAAAAGGAGCGCTTATCCTGTCTTCAGGAAACACTACTATTGAAAACAATGTAATAATTACATTGAATTCTGACGCTGTATCCACTGCAAGGGTTGCTCCTGTTGCACCGGGGGCTTCCCTTTCTTACGTTGGCAACGGAAAATTTGCCGTGGAAAGGTTTTTCCCGGCACAGCGCTCGTGGAGATTGCTGACCTCGCCGCTTACTGCCACCACTTCTATTTATAACGCATGGCAAAACAGTGGTGTATATGAAGCAGGAAAAGGAATGCTGATAACAGGCCCATCCCCATCTGCAAGCAACGGGCTGGATGTAAGCCAGCAGAATAATTATTCCATGTATTACTGGAACGAAGCAACACAGGCGCTGGTGGGCGTGAGTAATACAAAAGACAGTATGCTTTCAAAAAATATTTCCAACTCGTCAGACAACAGGGGTTATATGGCTTTTGTAAGGGGCGACAGGCTTCCCGCCAACACCACGCTGCCCCATACGAATATAACAACCCTTTCTTCCACGGGTCATTTGCAAATTGGTACGCAAATCTTTCCTGCCAACAGCATTGCAGGAAAATATACGCTCATCGGGAATCCTTATGCATCTGCGGTAGATTTCAACAGTCTTACCAGGCAAAATCTTATTAAACGCTTTTATGTATGGGATCCCTCCTTAAACGAAGTAGGCGGCTACGTGATGCTTGACGACCTTGATGGAAATAATATTTTTTCCAAAACAGTTTCCGCTTCATCGCAGGATAACAATATACAAAGCAGCCAGGCCTTCTTTGTAGAAACAGCGGCAGCAGGGCCTTCTTCAATTACGTTTAATGAATCAAACAAAACATCGTCTGATAACCTGCTGGTGTTCCGGCCCGCCGGCAATGAAAATACCAATGGCACTATAAGAACAAGCCTGTATATCCTGGATGCCGGCGGCACTCAAAAGCTGGCGGATGAAACATACACAGAATTTAATAATAATTACAGCGCCGGGATAAATTACGAGGATGGAATAAAGTTCAGCAACATCAATGAAACCTTTTCCATGATGAGGAACGGCATTGCCCTTTGTGCAGAAAGAAGGCCGTTAATTAAAGAGAGCGATACTTTATATTTCACATTCACCAAATCAAGGCAATTGCACTACCGGCTGTCTGTGCAATCAGAAGGCATGAATGGCCAGCCGTCTGCAGCATTCCTTGAAGATACTTACACATCAACCAAAACGCCTATTGATCTCAATGCTGTATCGTATTATGACTTTACTGTAAGCGCTGATGCATCATCAGGTAAAGCAGACAGGTTCAGGATCGTCTTTAAACCTGCAGTGGTTTTACCGGTTAAGTTCACAGGCATAAAAGGTTACCAGGTTGATCATGTTAATACTATTGAATGGACTATTGAAAACGAAACTGACATTTCAGGCTACATTATTGAAAGATCAGCAGATGGTGAACGTTTTGAACCAGTAGGCAAGACCAGCGTTTCAGGCTTCAGCAATTACCAATGGAAAGATACTGTAAAAGCAACCGGCACCCGTTTCTACCGCATAGCAGCTACGGGGGTAAACGGGGAAAGAATTTATAGTAAAATCGTAACAATAGACGAGGCAGCACAAGAGCCGGCAATCTCAGTATATCCCAACCCGGTTACCAATAACACTTTTACAATTGGCATGCCGGGCGCCCTACCGGGAAATTATTCCATTAAAATTGCCAGTAACACCGGTGCCGTAATATTTAAAAAAGATATACAGAATACGCAAGCGGCCCTGCAAATACCGGTAACGCTTGTCAGCAAAACCGCGGCAGGCATTTATATACTGGTAATTGAAACCCCGGATAAAAAAATAGTAAATAAAAGTATAAACATACTATAATATGAAAAACCGGTTGTAAAATCAAAGGCCTTTGAATATTCAAAGGCCTTTTCAATTATTTAGCACGCCCTCTTAAAACCCCAATAATATCATTTAAAGAAAATCCTTTTGCCTGCAATAAGATCAAATAATGGAATAACAGGTCGGCCGCTTCGTTTTTGAAAAGCTCATCGTTATTATCTTTTGCTTCGATCACAAGCTCCACTGCCTCTTCTCCTACTTTTTGTGCCATTTTATTAATGCCTTTTGCAAATAAAGAGCTGGTGTAAGAATTGCCGGAAGGATTATTTTTTCTTTCAGCAATTACCTGCTCCAATTGCTGCAGGAAATTATCGCTGCTGTTTTTTTCATCCCAGCAGGTATCTGCACCGGTGTGGCATACCGGACCGGCAGGATTTGCCTTTATCAACAGGGCGTCTTTATCGCAGTCAATTTTAATTTCCTGCAGTAACAAATAATTGCCGCTCTCTTCGCCTTTTGTCCATAGTCTGTTTTTGCTGCGGCTGAAGAAAGTAACTTTTCCCAGCTCCTGTGTTTTCGCCAGCGCTTCTCCGTTCATATAGCCAAGCATCAGCACTTTGCCTGTAACAGCATCCTGCACTATTGCAGGCACTAAACTATCACTGTATTTTTTAAAATCGATATCACCCGCAAAAAGTTTATTCATATTCTTACCGGTATTTTTTGTTGCTGCAAATAATTTTTCAATGCAGGAATTGCTATCTCTTTATAATGGAAAATGCTCGCCGCCAATGCAGCATCAGCATTGGCTTTTTCAAACACCTCTTTAAAATGCTCCATTGTGCCTGCACCACCAGAAGCAATAACGGGAACGGGTAAAGCATTTGATAAAATGGCTGTAATATCCAGTGCAAAACCATTCTTTGTGCCGTCATTGTTCATGGAAGTAAGCAATATTTCACCGGTACCTAATGCAACTGCTTCTTCGGCCCATTCCGTTGTAAGTGTATTTGTCTTTGTCCTGCCGCCGTTCAAATACACGTACCAGCTTCCATCCTCTTCTTTTTTTGTATCAATCGCCAGCACCACACACTGGCTGCCGAATGCGGCGCTCAATTTTTTTAACAGCTGCGGATTGTTGAATGCTGCCGTGTTTACAGACACTTTATCAGCACCATTTTGCAACAGCAGCGCCACATCTTCTACTGTGCTGATGCCACCGCCTACAGTAAACGGGATATTGATATTGGCAGCAATTCTTTTTACCAGCTCCACCAGGGTTTTTCTTTTTTCAACCGTGGCCGTTATATCAAGAAAAACGAGCTCATCAGCGCCCTGGTCAGAATACAATTTTGCCAGTTCAACAGGGTCGCCTGCATCCCCGATATTTTCAAAGTTGACACCTTTAACGGTGCGCCCGTCTTTAATGTCAAGGCATGGTATAATGCGTTTGGTGAGCAAGCTGTAAAGTTTAAAAGTTTAAGGTTTAAGGTTTAAGGTTGCAAGTTCGTTCAAAGAGATAGTTCCTTCGTAAATTGCTTTTCCGATAATAGCGCCGAAGCAGCCAATCTCTTTTAATTGAACTACATCATCAATATTGCTTACCCCGCCGCTGGCTATTAAGTTTATCTCAGGATGATCAGCAATAATCTTTTTGTACAGTTCAACAGAAGGCCCTTTCATCATGCCGTCCTTCGAAATGTCGGTACAAAAAATATTCTTAACGCCCAAGCCAATCATTTTTCCGATAAATGTAAACACATTGATGCCGCTGTCTTCCAGCCAGCCGCCGGTTTTTATTTTGCTGTCTAATACATCAGCACCGATCAAAAATTTACCGGTTCCAAATTCCAGCAGCCATTCTTCTAATACCTCCGGCTTTTTTGCTGCCAGGCTGCCGATAGTGGCAATGGAGGCACCGGCATTAAAAACATCCTGCACATCTCTGATCGTTTTTATACCTCCTCCAAAATCTATTTGCAATTTTGTGTTAGCTGCTATTGTTTCCAGCACTTTCAGATTAACAATGGTGCCCGCTTTTGCCCCATCCAAATCTACCAGGTGAAGTCTCGTGATGCCGGTGCTTTCAAATTGTACCGCTGCTTCCAATGGGTTTTCGTTATATACTGTTTGCCTGGCATAATCCCCTTTGGTGAGGCGTACACATTTACCGTTTATTATATCAATTGCAGGGATGATCGTCATGTGAGTGCAATAAAATTTTTTAAAATGGTTTCTCCGGCAATTCCGGATTTCTCGGGATGGAATTGCACGGCATAAAAATTATTCTTTTGCAATGCCGCACTGTATGGATGAATGTAATTGGTGGTAGCTGTCGTTTCCTTTCCCAACGCTGCATAATAGCTATGCACTGCATATACAAAATTTCCCTGCTTCAATCCTTCAAATAACACAGAATTAAAACCATAAATACTGTTCCAGCCAATTTGCGGCACTTTCTCCCCCTGCTGTGGTATAAACAATTTTACTTCTTCATTAAATATGCCAAGACAATCAGTATTACCTTCCTCAGAATGCCTGCACATCAGCTGCAGGCCGAGGCAAATGCCTAAAACCGGCTGCGTTAATGAGATGATCAGCGCATCTAATTTTCTTTCTTTTAAATATTGCATGGCGGCGGCGGCATGGCCCACACCGGGGAAAATTACTTTATCAGCATTTTTTATTTCACCTGCATCATCTGTTATCACAGCCTCTGCGTTCAAGCGTTGCAAAGCATATTGCACGCTTTGCACGTTGCCTGCATTGTATTTTATTATTGCTATCATTTCTTTTTCCGTTGGCTGCTCAGGGTCAATCAAGTTGAACTGCTTCGCAGCTCATCTCAACATTAAAATTTATAAGATCCCTTTTGTTGAAGGAAGTGTATTATTATTGATATCCCTTTTTGCGGCCTGTTTTATACATTTTGCAAATGCCTTAAAAATGGATTCAATTTTATGGTGTTCATTATCACCTTCCACTTTTATATTCAAATTACATTTGGCTGCATCGGTGAATGATTTGAAAAAATGAAAGAACATCTCTGTCGGCATTTCTCCAATCTTTTCTCTTTTAAATGCTGCTTCCCATACTATCCAGCCCCTGCCGCCAAAATCAATTGCCACCTGCGCCAGGCTCTCATCCATCGGCAGCACAAAAGCATAACGCTCTGTTCCCTTTTTATCGCCCAATGCTTTTGCAACTGCTTCGCCCAATGCAATGCCGACATCCTCTATCGTATGGTGCTCATCAATATGCAAATCGCCATTGCATTCAATTGCCAGATCAATATTGCCGTGCCTGGCTATTTGCTCCAGCATGTGGTTAAAAAAACCCAGGCCGGTATTGATACTGGCTTTACCGCTTCCATCCAGGTTAATATCAACAGTGATTTTTGTTTCATTCGTATTGCGCTGGTGAACGACCTTTCTCGGCGGAAGCTTTAAATATTCATAAATATCTTTCCAGTGAGGGGATTCAACAACGATCGTATCTTCTCTCAATGCTTCCGCCTTTTCCTTTATTTCTGCTGCACCCAGTGTTGCATCATTATTAAGCCAAAAACCTTTGCAGTTTAAATTTTTTGCCAATTGCATGTCTGTGATCCTGTCTCCAATTACATAAGAGCCGGCAATATTATACGCCGGGTTATTGATATATTTTGCCAGCATGCCTGTACCGGGCTTTCGGGTAGGTGCATTATCTGCTGCAAAAGTGTGGTCAATGCACACTTCACTGAAATAAATATTTTCATTCTCCAGGCTTTTCATAACGAGGTTATGCACAGGCCAAAAGCTTTCTTCAGGAAAAGAAGCAGTACCCAAGCCATCCTGGTTGGTCACCATTACCAGCTCGTAATTTAATTCTTCTGCAATCTTCCGCATATACAAAAACATATCGGGGTAAAATTCCAGCTTGCCGAATGAATCCAGCTGGTAGGTGGGTGGCGCTTCTTTTATCAAAGTGCCGTCCCTGTCTATGAATAAAACTTTTTTCACTGCTGATATTGTTTTAATAATTCAATGAGTTTCTTATTCTCTTCGGGTGTGCCAATAGTCATGCGCAAACAGTTTTCACAATTCACATCTTTACTCCTGTTGCGTATTATCACTTCGTTCGCTGCCAGGTAATCATACAGTTTACCGGCATCATCCACCTGCACTAAAATAAAATTAGCATCGCTGGGATAAATTTTTTCAACAAAAGAAAATTGGGCTAATTGTTTTGCCAACAGTTCCCTTTGCTCCGCTACTTCTTTAATCCAGTTGTTCACCGTTGTGGTGTCATTCAATGCCTGCAGACCCAATTGCTGCGATGCTTCATTGATATTGTAAGGAGGCTTCACTTTGTTGTACAGATCAATTATATCCATTGAAGCATAACACAGGCCCAGCCGCAACGCTGCCAGCCCCCATGCTTTGGAAAGCGTTTGCATTACGATCAGATTGGGATATTCCGTAAGCTCCCGGATGAATGTTTTTTGCTTTGAATAATTGATATACGCTTCATCAATAATCACAAGGCCGGGAAAATTGTTCAGCAGTATTTCCACATCTTTCCTGTTCATGTTATTTCCCGTAGGGTTATTGGGAGAACAGATAAACAGCAGCTTTGTGTTTGCATCCACTGCACTCAATATTCTTTCCACATCCAGCTGAAATTCTTCGGTAAGATTTATTTTCTTAACGGTTATGTCATTAATATCAGCACTTACCTCGTACATACCATAAGTGGGCGGGCAAATAATCACATTATCTTTACCCGGATCGCAGAAAATACGGTAAGCCAGGTCAATTACTTCATCGCTGCCATTACCGACAAAAATATTTTCTGCCGGCACGCCTTTAATCCTTGCCAACTGAAATTTCAATTGCCATTGCAGCGGATCAGGATAGCGGTTGTAGCGCTCTGCCAGTGGTGAGCCGTACGCATTTTCATTGGCATCCAAAAATACAGATGCCCTGCCCTTAAATTCATGGCGGGCCGATGAATAGGGCTTCAGGTTTTTGATATTAGCCCTTACCAGTGTATCCAGGTTAAATTCCATTTTCTTTTCTTATTGTTACTGCATTTTTATGGGCATCCAGCCCTTCTGCTGCTGCCATTTGCTCCACTGCACTGCCAATATTGTTCACTCCTTCTTTGCTTAACTGCTGGAAGGTTATCTTTTTTACAAAACTATCCAGTGAAACGCCGCTGTACGCTTTTGCATAACCATTGGTCGGCAAAGTATGGTTGGTACCTGAAGCATAATCGCCCACGCTTTCAGGGGAATAATGCCCGAGGAAAACACTGCCTGCATTGATCACTTTTTCAGCAAGCGCAGCTGCAGTATCAGATGCAATGATCAGGTGCTCCGGTGCATATGCATTCAGCAGATCAAAAGCAACAGCAATATCCTGCATTACAATAAAACGGCTGTTTGATAAGGCAGCCGCTGCAATATTTTTTCTTGGTAAAGCTTCCAGCTGCTTCTCAATTTCCTTTATAGTTGTTTCAATCACCAGTTCTGATGAAGCCACCAATACCACCTGGCTGTCTGCGCCGTGCTCTGCCTGGCTTAACAGGTCTGCCGCCACAAAAGCCGGATGGCAGGTTTCATCTGCATATACCGCCACTTCGCTTGGGCCGGCAGGCATATCAATGGCAATGCCTTCTTTATTTACCAATTGCTTGGCGCAGGTTACATACTGGTTGCCGGGGCCAAAAATTTTGTATACCTGCGGAACAGTTTCTGTTCCGTAGGCCATCGCAGCTATTGCCTGCACACCACCGGTTTTATAAATATTTTTCAAGCCGATCAGATCAGCAACGTATAATACAACAGGATTTACTTTTCCATTGACATCACAAGGCGTGCAAATAACAATTTCTTTGCAGCCGGCCAATACAGCAGGAACACCCAGCATCAGCAGCGTGGAAAACAATGGTGCCGTTCCGCCGGGAATATACAATCCCACTTTTTCTATGCCGATCGATCTCCGCCAGCATACTACACCGCTAGCGGTTTCAATTTTTGTTACTGCTTCTTTTTGTGATTCGTGGAATTTAGTGATATTATCTTTTGCAATCTTTATTGCTGATTTTAAATTATCATCCACCAATGATATTGCTTCGTTGATTTCCTCCGGGCTCACTTTCAAATCATTCAACTGCACACTATCAAATTGCAGCATGTATTTTTTTACCGCTGCATCGCCGCTTTGCTTTACATCATCGAGGATAGCAGCCACGGCAGCTTCCAGCGATCTGCTGTCATGCACAGGGCGCTGAATGAGCAGGGGCCACTGTTCTCCCGATGGGTTGATAAATAAATTGTTCATACTGTTGATGCCGGTCTGACCTTCGGTGCCGACCGGTATTTAGATCATTTGTTCAATTGGCATCACTAATATTCCCTCTGCCTCATATGCTTTTAATTTTTCAATCACTTCCCAAAAATCGTTTTCATTTACCACGCTCTGCACACTGCTCCAGCCTTCTTCGGCCAGAGGTACAATGGCAGGGCTTTTCATTCCCGGCAATAACGCCGCAATATTTTTTAGCTGGTGATTGGGCGCATTGAGCAAAATATATTTGTTGTGCTTTGCTGTCCTTACCGCATTGATGCGCAGAAGCAGCTTATCCAAAATATTCCTTTGTTCAGCTGATAAATTTTTGTTCGCTACCAGCAATGCTTCCGACCGCAAAATAACAGCTGTCTCTTTCAGCCCGTTTGTAAACAAAGTGCTGCCGCTGCTCACCAGGTCGCATATAGCATCTGCCAGGCCGATGCCCGGCGCTATTTCCACCGAGCCGCTGATTTCATGTATCTCTGCTTCTATTTTATTTTCAGTAAGGTATTGCTGCAAAATGACCGGGTAGCTCGTAGCGATCTTCAATCCATCCAGGTCATTCACTCCACCATATTGCATTGCCTTAGGCACAGCAATGCTTAAACGGCATTTTCCAAAACCCAGCCCCAGCACGGCTTCAATGTCCTTTGCCTTTTCTTTCACTACGTTCTCCCCCACAATGCCGATATCCGCCACGCCATCATATACATACTGTGGTATATCATCATCTCTTAAAAAATAAACCTCCAACGGAAAATTTTGTGCAACAGATTTCAGCTGCTTATTGCCGTTGTTGATATCAATCCCGCATTCTTTTAATAAACGAAGGGAGTCTTCAAACAACCTGCCTGATTTCTGGATCGCTATCTTAAGCATCTTATTTGATAATTTTTAGTTTTTATTATAATCAATGTTCCGTTCACATTTCAGTCCCTCACACTTCAGCTTTGCTCAGGACAAAAAGAAAAGGGCTTACCGTGGTAAGCCCTTTCAAAAATATGTTTTGTACACACATATCAGCATGGCTTACCCATTGGGAAAGTATGATGATGGTGTATGTGTGTGAATTGTTTCATTTACCCTACAAAGTAAGCAGAGAATTTTTAATTGGCCAAATAAAATTTATATACCCGCCATTTCGATCCCCAGGCCGGGCCTGTCAGTATAAATAATTTTCCCGTTATCAAATGTCACGCCTCTGGCAATGTCTTCGCCCAACAACAACGGACCGTCCATGTCCACCATATCCAGCAGCGGCGCCAGTTGCGCAATAGCTGCTGTACCAACAGCGCTTTCATTCATGCAGCCCACCATTACTTTCATATTGAGCTCCCTTGCTTTTGTTATCATTCTTCTTGCCGGCGTAATGCCGCTGCATTTGGTGAGCTTGATATTAATACCGTGAAAATGCCCGTAACATTTTTCAACATCGCTTTCTGCCACGCAGCTTTCATCTGCAAATAATGGCAAAGGCGATCTTTCATACAATATTTTCATGCCCTCCCAGTTATCTTTTGCCAATGGCTGCTCCACCATTTCCACTCCCAGCTCTTTCAGCAAAGGGATTTTTTCCAATGCCTGCTCCAGCGTCCAGCCTGCATTCGCATCCACCCTGAAAATTGCGTTTGTGTATCCCCGTAAGGTTCTTACCATTTCAATATCGCCTTCCACGCCCACTTTTACTTTGTAAACAGGCCAGGGTTTTTCTTTCATTTTATTCACCATGGTTTCCAAATTGTCGATCCCGATGGTATAATCTGTGAGCGGCGCTTTTGCCGTGTCTAAATGCCACAGCTCATGCAACGGCTTTCTTTTGATCTTCCCAAACAAATCCCACCCTGCCATATCCAGTGCACAGACCAAAAATGAATTGTTGGGAAACAAATGATGCAAATAATGCCAGTATCGTTCAGGGTCGGAAAAAGCAAATTTTTCAACAAACTGCTTTTTGCTTTCCAGGTCTTCCGCCATCTTTTCTACAGGGATATTATAGTATGCAATGGCAGGCGCTTCACCATATCCTTTAATGCCAAAATGATCCAGCTCCACTATGAATGTCGGCTGCTGTGTTTTAGTGCCTTTGGAAATGGTAAAAGGATATTTGAAAGGCAGGTTGTATATTTTGTAAGCAACTTTCATTATGCACAGTTGAAAATAAAAAAGGAAGCATTCAGCATACTTCCTTTTAAAAATATTTTTAAACGATCATTAAAACCTCGGGCAGGGAATACCTTTTACTTCTGAAGGGCGATGAATGTAAATAAGAGAGAATTCTGAACCACCCCTGCTGGCTGTAGCGGCTTTCAGGCCTGATGTGTTGATGTCATAGCTGGCGCCGATCCTCAGGCCATTTATTTCAATACCCAGGTAAGGAATGATAGCATCGTTCACCCTCATCCACGAACCAAAATATACATTGGTCGGGTTACTTTGGTCGCCATTTACCAATGCGGCCAGCGCTGCACCAAATACCATTTCGCTGGCCTTGTTCTGCATTTGATAAATAGCAGAAGTAAACAGGGAAAGGTTATCGGTCATGGGGAAAGAACCGCCGCCATGCACTGTCATCCTTGATGCCAGGTTCCATGTTTTGTCAATAAAGCTCAGGCTCGGCTTATTGATATGGTAAATTGAAAAACCAAGGTAGTAATTGTTCTCACCATTGCTTGAACCGGAATACAACAAACCGGCATTAAAATCGGTATAGTTCTGGTGCCCGTTGTTGGTAATGGTTTCGCCGGAAGGCAGGCTTGGGTCAAAACCGTTTTGTGTCAGCTGGTTTTCAAATAACAGCTTTGATTCATCCAGGAATGCGCTGCTGTAGGTGGCCTGGAAACCGGCACCGATGGTATTATAACCATCTGCATCCAGCGCTTTATGATAGCTTAAAGAAAGAGAGCCATAATTTAATTTTAATGCTGAATTGGCACTTTGATCACTCAATCCTGAAATACCGATACCAAACACATCTCCTTCGGGAATCTTGCTTTTTAAAATAGCAAAATCAAAAGAAGCGCTGGTGGTAACATAGGCTTTGGGAATAGAAGGCCATTGATCCCTGTGGTTGGCCGCCAGCCTCCAGGAACCGTCAAACTTTCCTGTAAAAGCAGGGTTCAGCGTAAGCGGGCTGGAAAAAAACTGGGAAAAATGCGGATCCTGCGCCTGGACAAATGCAGCAGCAGTGATGGTAACGATAAACAGCAGGGCTTTTTTCATTCTGGTAAATTCTATGCAATAAAGATAGGTAATTAGTAATAAAAGCTGCTTTAATTTACTGAAAAATCCCTGAAAAGGGTGAAAGGCACAGGTGAGTCATACCGTTTAAAAGGTTTACTAAAGTTTAAACCGTTCATTAGCAGCAAAAGTCTTCAGCGCTTTACGACTGCATCTTCTGCCCGAAAGCCAGGTCGCCGGCGTCGCCAAGACCCGGCACAATGTAGCCTTTGGCCGTAAGCTCATCATCGATAGCACCGCACCAAATGGTGGCTTTAGGCACTTCCCTCAGCACATATTCAATACCTACCGTGCAGGCAATGGCGCACACGATGTGCAGGTCTTTTATCTCCCCTTCATCTTTCAGGTACTGGATCGATTTGACCAGTGAAGCGCCTGTAGCGATCATCGGGTCGCTGATGATCACAACTTTATTTTCCACATCGGGGCTGCTCATGTATTCAAGGCGTATGTCAAAAGACCCATCGGGATTGTGCTTGCGGTAAGCGCTGATAAAAGCGTTTTCGCCCCTGTCAAAATAATTAAGCAGCCCGGTGTGCATGCCAAGGCCTGCCCTTAAAATGGTAGCCAGCACCGGCTGATCAGCCAGCACTTTGCAATCTGCTGTGCCAAGCGGCGTGGTAACTTCCACCTCTTTCCATTCCAGCTTTTTGCTGATTTCATACGCACACACTTCGGCAATACGCTCCAGGTTGCGCCGGAAACGCATGCGGTCATTCTGCACTTCCACGTTTCTAAGTTCGGCCACCCAGTTGCTGATCAAAGAATGTTGTTCGCTGAGGTTAACTACCATGAATAAGTTTTTAATTTTTTGAAATGCGCCATAGATAGCACAGATTTGCAGGGATGTTTGGCCGCGAATTACACGAATGATACCAATAAGAAAAATTTGGCTGGTATAATTCGTGGCTTCTCTCCCGGAAAGGTTGTAAAAATAAGGTGATTTAAAAAAATGGCTAAAAATGATTTACAGGGCAATCGGCGTCATGAGCGGCAGCTCGCTTGACGGGCTGGATATAGTGTATGCAGAATTTACCGAAACCGGCGGCAAATGGGCTTATGAAATACAAGCCGCAGACTGCATTGAATACAGCAGCGAATGGCAGGGAAAATTAAGAACCGCTGTTTCACTTCCTGCTTTGGAGTACCAATTGCTGTATACGGAATACGGACACTTTATTGGAGAACAGGTAAATTTATTTATTGATAAATACCACCTGCACCACAAAGTGAATTTAATCGCTTCTCACGGGCACACCACCTTTCATTTGCCGGCAAAAAGAATGACGGCACAATTAGGTGATGGTGCTGCCATTGCTGCTGAAACCGGCCTTACCGTAATAAGTGATTTAAGGGCGCTGGATGTAGCGCTGGGCGGGCAGGGAGCACCGGTCGTGCCCATCGGTGAAAAGCTGTTGTTCCCTGGCTATGATTATTTTTTAAACATCGGCGGCATTGCAAATATTTCCATTCATACTTCTTCCATTATTGCCTTTGATGTATGTGCCGCCAACCGTGTGCTGAATATGCTGGCGGCAGAAAAAGGCTTGCTATATGATGACGGCGGCAAGCTGGCCGCAGCAGGAAATAGCAGTGAAAATTTATTACAGCAGCTCAATTCATTAGAATATTACGGTAAGGCATATCCCAAATCCCTGGCAAATGATTTTGGTACAGGTATAGTTTACCCGCTTATCAAAAATGCAGGCATTACCACAAACGATGCATTAAGGACTTATACGGAGCATATAGCAGTGCAGGTAAGCAACAGCACCGCAGGCAACAGGCAACCGGCGGCTGACCACCGAAGTATAAAGAAACTGTTGGTAACCGGTGGCGGGGCAATGAATCATTTTTTAATTGAACGATTAAGAATATTGCTTGCTGGAAAGAATATTGAAGTAGTGGTACCCGATGAAAAAACCATTCAGTACAAAGAAGCATTGATAATGGCGCTGATGGGCATTTTGAGATGGCGGGAAGAAGTGAATGTGCTGCCTTCTGTTACGGGTGCTGCAAGGGAAAGTATCGGCGGGGCGATGTGGCTGGGGTAAACAGTTTACAGTTTACAGTTTACTGTTCACAGTTCTTTTAACTTTCTGTTTGGGAAAGATTTATTTTACTTGTATAAAATTTCTTCGATGAAAAAATCGCTCTTCCTTATTACTGTTTCCGCTGCGTTATTTACTGCCTGCCAAAGCAAGGCGACAAAGGAAACCACAGAAAAAGACAGCTACGAAAAAGCAAAAGAATCATTGGAAGAAAGGGAGAAAAAGAACCCTGCCGGTTTTATATCTGTAACCGGCAAAGACAGGCACAACCTGCTGGGGCAAACAGTGATCAAAGGCGCTGTGACCAACAATGCAAAAGTTTGTGTGTACAAAGATGTGGAACTGGAATTATCTTTTTTCAGCAAAACAGGCGTGCTGCTTGAAAAAGACAATGAAACCGTTTACGAAGTAATTGAACCGGGAAAATCCGCCGATTTTAAAACAAAATATTTTGCGCCAAAGGGAACGGATAGTGTGGGGATAAGGGTGATGAGGGCGAAAGTGAATTAAATTACTTCACAAATTCAAATTTATCCCCGTCAAACAATCCCAAATCACTCAGCTTTAAATGTGGTATCACCAGCAATGCCATAAATGATAAGGTCATGAACGGCGCTGCAAGGGATGAACCCAGCATTTCTTTTGTCATTTTATCAATAGCCGTGTAATCATCCGCCACCTTGTAGCCATCTTCATTACTCATTAACCCTGCTACCGGCAAACCCAGCACAGCAGAAGATGTATTGCTTACAGCGCTCACCCCACCCTGCTCTTTTATCACTAAGTTCACCGCCTTGCAGATACTTTCATCATCCACGCCCACAGCAATGATATTATGACTGTCATGCGCTACAGTGGAAGCAATAGCGCCCTGCCTTAAACCAAAATTTTTTACAAATGATTTAGCCACCGGCGCTTCTTTGTAGCGGTTCACCACTACGATCTTTAAAATATCATTTGTCACATCGCTTACAATATTCCCATTCTCCACTTTAGACACCACTGACAGTTTATTAGTGATAAGCTGCCCTTCCAGTGCTTCGATCACAAAAACTTCTTTTTCACCAGTATATTTTATTTCAAGATCAGCCGGTGTTTTTTCAGCGCAATTGAACTGGTTGATAACAGCAGATCTTTTTGTTCCAATCAGCGACTTTCCGTTTTCCGCAACCAGTTTCCCATTGATATAAGTTTGCTTCACTTTAAAATTTACCAAATCTTCTACTACAATAAAATCTGCAGCGTCACTTTCTTTCAACGTGCCCACATTCATTTTATAATGTTCCACCGGGTTAATGCAGGCTGCCTGCAGCACTTTAAATACGTCATTGCCTTTGGCTACCGCCCTTGCACATAACTGGTTGATATGGCCCAGCACCAAACTGTCCGGATGTTTATCATCGCTGCAAAACATCATCCTTTCATAATATTCATCCAGCAATCCTATCAATGCTTCAAAATTTTTGGCAGCGCTTCCCTCCCGTATCAAAATTTTCATACCATATTGAAGCTTATCCAGCGCTTCTTCTTTGGTAAAACATTCATGGTCGGTGCTGATACCGGCATCAATATATTTTTTGGCATCTTCCCCTCTTAATCCCGGCGCATGGCCGTCAACAGGTTTGCCGTATTTTTTTGCAGAAGCAATTTTTTTCATCACTTCTTCATCATTAAACAGCACACCGGGAAAGTTCATCATTTCACTTAAATAATTTATTTCCGGTTTTTGCAATAATTTATCGACTGCCGCCGCATCCAGCGCAGCGCCTGCTGTTTCAAAAATGGTGGCTGGCACACAACTGGGGGCGCCAAAATGAAATTTAAAAGGAACCGTTTTGCCATTTTCGATCATGTACTCCACGCCTTCCATGCCGCACACGTTGGCAATTTCATGCGGGTCGCTGATAGTGGCCACTGTGCCGTGCACCACCGCCAGTTTGGCAAATTCAGAAGGCACCAGCATGCTGCTTTCCACATGCACATGGCTGTCAATAAAACCAGGAAGGATATAGTTTATTGGTTTATTGGTTGACTGGTTTATTGGAGTGATAGATATTATTTTTCCGTTATCAAATTCCAGTTCGCCGTCAAATATTTTTTTATTGGGGATGTCAACGATTTTGCCCGTTATTTTTTGCGCCATGATGCAGTAGTAGGTTTGCGCAAATGTAGCTGCTTTTACCGTTCCTGTCCCGGGTGTGTATGATACAATAATTATGGATATTTTTTATTTCACTTATCATTACCTTTGCATCCGTTTCTTAACAAACTAAACTTTTTGAATTATGAGCACAGTTAAAGTTGCAATCAATGGTTTTGGCCGTATCGGACGCCTGGTATACCGCCAGATATATAACCTGCAGGGCATTGATGTGGTTGCCATCAACGACCTTACAAGCCCCAAAGTGCTGGCCCACCTGTTAAAGTACGACAGCGCACAGGGCCGTTTTAATGAAGACGTAAAAGCTACCGAAGATTCCATCATCGTAAATGGTGATACTGTAAAAATATATGCACAAAAAGACCCTGCACAAATTCCCTGGGGCAGCCACGATGTAGATGTGGTGCTTGAGTGCACAGGTTTCTTCACCGATAAAACAAAAGCAGAAGCACATTTGACTGCCGGCGCCAAAAGAGTGGTAATCTCCGCCCCTGCTACCGGCGACCTGAAAACAATTGTTTTCAACGTAAACCATTCCATACTCGATGGCAGCGAAAAAGTGATCAGCTGTGCAAGCTGCACCACCAACTGCCTTGCCCCCGTGGCACAGGTGCTGGATGAAAAATTCGGTATTGTAAACGGGCTGATGACTACCATCCACGCCTATACGAACGACCAGAACACACAGGATGCGCCACACCCTAAAGGCGACCTTCGCCGTGCAAGGGCTGCTGCGCAAAATATTGTGCCCAACAGCACCGGCGCTGCCAAAGCCATTGGGCTGGTATTGCCAAACCTGAAAGGCAAACTGGACGGTAGTGCCCAGCGTGTGCCAACCATCACCGGTTCATTAACGGAAGTAACTGCCATCATCGGTAAAAAAACTACCGTGGAAGAGCTGAACGCTGCTATGAAAGCCGCCAGCAATGAAAGCTTTGGCTATACCGAAGACGAAATTGTAAGCACTGATATCATCGGCATCTCTTACGGTTCTTTGTTTGATGCTACACAAACAAGGGTGCAAACCGTTGGTGACACGCAATTGGTACGTGTGGTATCCTGGTATGATAATGAAATGAGCTATGTGAGCCAGTTGGTACGCACAGTGCATTATTTTGCCGGCTTGATAAGCAAATAATTTTACTGAAATATAATTGCAAAGCCCCTGTGAAAAAGCAGGGGCTTTTTGTTGTAGAATGTGTTACCTTTATAGCCCAATAAAATAATTATGGAAGCAGAATTATTGCAAAGAATAACTACAAAACCCGGTCTTATGGGTGGCAAGCCAACTATAAGGGGAATGCGCTTTCCTGTTAAAGACGTATTGGAATTGTTGGCATCAGGCATGACCCATGCGGAAATACTGGAAGAGCATCCTGCCTTGGAAGAAGACGACATAAAGGCAGCACTTTTATACGCTGCACTTAGAATTGGCAATACAATCATCGTTCATGCGGCCTGAAGAAATAGAATTATGGCTTGACATGCAATTGTCGCCAAAACTGGCAGCCTGGATCGAAGCCAGCCTCTTCATTAAAACAATTTCGTCTTACAACCTTTTTATTAATGACGAAGATGATGAAGTCATTTTTTCAAATGCTAAAAAGAAAGGTAACGTTATCTTAGTCTCAAAAGACAATGACTTTCTTGGTATTCTTGACAGGCATAAACCTCCACCCAAATTAATATGGCTCACTATGGGCAACTGCCGCAATAGTGAGATGAAAAAAATCCTTGAAAAAACCTTGGTCCCCGCAGTAAAAGAACTTTTGAAAACAGCTGCTGCATTTATTGAGATAACTTAAATACATAAATAACTACTGCCAATGAGCAAATTCACCGACCACAACTTCGCAGGACAAAAAGCATTGATCCGTGTTGACTTTAACGTACCGCTTGATACTGGTTTCAACATTACAGATGATACAAGAATGAAAGCCACCATCCCCACCATTAAAAAAATATTGGGCGATGGCGGCAGCGTCATTTTAATGAGCCACCTTGGCCGGCCAAAAGACGGCCCCACTGATAAATACTCGTTAAAGCATTTGGTAAATCACTTGTATGACTTGTTAAATGCCAACGGTGGCAGCAGCACCAAAGTTTTTTTTGCCAATGATTGCATTGGCGAGCAGGCTGCATTAACGGCCAATACATTAAAAGCCGGTGAAGTATTGCTTTTAGAAAACCTCCGCTTTTATAAAGAAGAAGAAAAAGGAGACGAGGCTTTTGCAGAAAAGCTGAGCAGGCTTGGTGATGTGTATGTGAACGATGCTTTCGGCACGGCCCACAGGGCGCATGCTTCCACGGCGGTGATCGCCAAATTTTTTCCCGGCGATAAAAAAATGTTTGGCCTGCTGATGGAAGGTGAAGTAAGCAGCGCTGAAAAAGTATTGCATGCAAGTGAAAAACCTTTTACTGCTATTATTGGCGGCGCAAAAGTGTCTGACAAAATACTCATTATTGAAAACTTGCTGGAAAAAGCCACCGACATCATCATTGGCGGCGGCATGGCTTATACTTTTATGAAAGCAAGGGGCGGCAGGATCGGCAACTCATTGTGCGAAGACGACAGGCTGCCAACAGCGCTGGAAATTTTAGACAAAGCCAAACAAAAAAATGTAAGCATTCATTTACCCGAAGATTCTGTGATAGCCGATAAGTTTGATGCTAACGCCAACACAGACACGAAACCAAGCGATGCCATTCCTGACGGCTGGATGGGCCTGGACATTGGCCCTAAGTCAGTTGGCATTTTCAGTGAAGTGATCAATAAATCAAAAACCATTTTGTGGAACGGCCCCATGGGTGTGTTTGAAATGGAAAAATTCCAGAACGGCACCAAATCCATTGCGCTGGCAGTGGCAGATGCAACCTCCAAAGGCGCTTTCAGTCTTGTAGGCGGCGGTGATAGTGTGGCAGCAGTAAACCAGTTTAACCTGGCAGATAAAGTGAGCTATGTAAGCACGGGCGGCGGTGCCATGCTGGAATATTTTGAAGGAAAGGTATTGCCGGGCATTGCTGCCATCCAGGATTAACAATTGCCTGCGTGTACTTTTGCCGTCAGCAGAATTAATTATTGTTTTATAAAAGAAAATGTATATTTATTCCTTAAATATTAAAACTATATTATCATGAAACGTTCTGGTATAATCATTTTATTAATTGCTGCCGTGGCAGTATTATGGGGTATTTCTGTAAGAAACGGCCTTGCTACTGCCGAAACCGGTATCAATGGCAAATGGGGTGAAGTGGAAACGCAGTTTCAGCGCAAAATGAAATTATATGAAAACGTAATTGCCACTATCAAAGGTTCGGCAAAAAACGAAGACACTACATTAATAAAGATTGTGCAGCTTCGATCAAAAATACCCACGCTTGATCCCAACAATCCCCAAAGCCTTGCCCAGGCCAATGCACAATTTGACCAGTTGAAATCTGCTATTAATATCAGCGTTGAAAATTATCCTACTATTCAAACAACACAGGCTTTTCGTGACTTCCAGGCACAGATTGAAGGCACAGAAAACCGTGTAGCAACTGCTATCAGGGACTGGAACCAGGCTATCACAGATTACAATACCAAGCTGGTACGCTTTCCGGCAAATATTGTTGCAGGTATTTTTGGGTACAAACAAAAAGCTAATTACAAAGCTGACGAAGGTGCCAAAGACGTAAAAGTTGATTTCGGCGGTTAATTAATCATTTATTATCGTGGGCATATTTTCCCTGTTTAACAAGCAAAAACAATTTTTTTCTGCTGAAGAAAACCAGCGGATAGTGGATGCCATTCGCCGTGCCGAAAAAGAAACCAGCGGGGAGATAAGGATGTTTGTGGAAAGCAAAAACCCTTTTGTTGATCCCATAGACAGGGCAAAAGAAATTTTCTTCAATTTAAAAATGCAGGAAACCGATAACCGCAATGGCGTGCTGCTGTATGTGGCAATGAAACACCAGGAGCTGGCCTTATTTGCCGATGAAGGCATTTATCAAAAAACAGGGCCCGGCTATTGGGACAACGCAGTAAAAAAAATGCTTGCCGGTTTTAGCCAAGAAGATATCAGCCGCAGCATTGAAGAATGCATTCTTGCCATAGGGCAAACGCTCAAAGAAAAATTTCCTTACCAGTCAGCAACAGATAAAAACGAACTGCCGGATGATATTGTTTTTGGCAAATAACAGTACGCAACAATGAAGAAACTGATAAACATAGCTTGGCTCCTGCTGGTGAGTGTTGTTGCTTTTTCACAAACTTCTTTTGACGCCAAAAGCCTTTTAAGCCCACGAACAGGCAAGCAGGAATTAGTAAATGATTTTGCCGGCATCCTTACTTCTTCTCAAAAAGAGGCGCTTGAAGAAAAATTAGTGGTTTTTGATGACAGCACTTCCACACAGATAGCAGTGGTGATAGTGCCTGATTTGGGTGGCTACGAAATTTCTGATTATACTGTACAGTTAGGAAGGGCATGGGGCGTGGGCGGTAAAGAACATAACAATGGCGTGGTGCTCCTTATTTCAAAAGGCGACCACAAACTGAACATATCCACCGGCTACGGTGTGGAAGGCGCTTTACCCGACATTACCTGCAACTATATCATCAACGAAGTAATTGTACCCAGCTTTAAAGGCGATGATTATTATGGCGGCATTGACAAAGGTACCGATGCCATTATGCAGGCTGTAAAAGGCGAATACACAGCGCCGGAAGGTTATCACCAGGGAAAAGGCATATCCCCTGCCACCGTTGTATTTCTCATTATCCTCATTATTGTATTGCTTTCATTGATAAACAAAGGCGGTGGCGGCGGCTCTTTTATGAGCAGGCGTGGCTACCGTGGCTTTAACGGGCCGTTTATTTTCCCAACCGGGGGCGGAGGAGGCGGTTGGTCTGGTGGCGGAGGAGGCGGAGGCTTCGGTGGATTTGGCGGGGGAAGTTTTGGAGGCGGAGGAAGTAGTGGGAGTTGGTAGGGTTTGAATCAAAAATAGGCTATCGTTTAATCTATAGATTTTTCTCATGAAGCGAATTTATTTGGCAGTTGTTTTCTTTTTTTTCTCAAAATATTTATCTGCTCAAAATTACGAGGATAATCTAATTACTGTTACAGTACCTGATACTACAAAATTATATGATCGCGTAAGACAGGCTATAACTTTTTCAAATTTTATAATACAAGAAAGTAATACAAGAGATACACTATTAACTTATCCAGAGAAGATGTATACAAAAACTATTTTTATAGTTGCTAAGGTTATTATTATAGGAAATCAAGTGAAAATATCTGGAGCATTTGGGCTTGGTCTCGAAGATGTTTGGGGAAAAGCAGGATGGCCAAAATCATATCAGCGAATCGTATATTATAAAGGCAGCGATGCTTGGCCCGTGATTCGGCAAATTGCAATAAAATTGGATGCCAAGATTGACTATTCAAAAACAGAATAAGGCCAAACTATATATTATTTGTGTTTCTATTTATGTTTTGAGGGATGGCAAAAAAAGTTCACGGCCGCCGATACGCCACCCTCTCACACTGTTCAATCCTGTCCAAAACATTTTGCAACTGCCGGGCATAAGTTCCGTCCTTAATAATATATTCAAAAGCGCCAAACTGCAATGAGAACAAAGATTCAAGCGTACCGCTCCTGCCGGTAACAAAAATAATATATGTCTCAGGCACTATCTTTTTAATAGCGGAAAGAATCTTCAGCCCCCTTTCAGGGTTGGTGCGGTAATCAAGAAATATTACCTGGGGATGCTCATCAAAACGGCTCACCGCATCCACAATGTTGGAAAATGATTTGTAATGGCTGCAGCCCATATTGCGAAAAAGCTGCTCGTAAATAGCCCTGCTGAATCCGTCATCGTCCACCAAAAAAATCTTAAATGAAAACCTTTCCTGCATAAATACCTGAATTTTGGCAGGAACATTCCCATCAATATGCCAAACTTAAAACCCTTTACCAGTAAGGGTTACAGCAAAAGCAGCTTTATTATATGTCCATTTAAAATACAGTTTTTCCATTTAACGGAAAAAACCGGCCTTCTTCTCTTTGTTAAAATGAGAGCCAGTTACCGATTTTTATTTAGGTTTGAAAACTTAAACTTGTCCATATGAATAAGACTAAATCAGATATAAAGTTTCTGGAAGGGCCGCAAAGCCGCTGGAAAGAATTTAAACTGATATTTGAGGTTTTCATTGAATTTATAAGGGGTTTCAGGGCGCTGCACTTTGTCGGCCCCTGTGTTACCATTTTTGGCTCGGCACGTTTTAAAGACGGCCATCCTTATTATGAAGCCACGGAAGAGCTTTCCGGGAGGATTGCACAACTGGGCTTTACGATCATGACAGGCGGCGGCCCGGGTGTAATGGAAGCGGCGAACAAAGGCGCCAGGGAGGTAGGCGGCAGAAGCGTTGGCTGCAATATCGTGCTGCCGCATGAGCAGGCGCCGAATCCCTACCTCGACAAATGGGTGAACATAAAATTCTTCTTTGTACGTAAGACATTGCTGATAAAATATTCTTATGCATTCGTGGTAATGCCCGGCGGCTTCGGCACACTGGATGAATTTTTTGAAGCATTGACGCTGATACAAACAAAAAAAATCGAGCAGTTTCCCGTAGTGATTTTTGACAGGGCATTTCATAAAGACCTTATTGAACACGTTGAATTCATGAAAACAAAAGGTACCATTTCCCCTGAAGATGAAAAGCTGCTGCTGGTCACAGATTCGGTAGACGAAGCTGTTGACTTTATCCGTGCCAATGCCATTGACAAATTCAAGCTGGTGCCGGAAGCGCCCCGCAGGCCATTTAAATGGCTGTTTGAAAAATACTGACCGCTGATAAAATTCATACCTGCGCCTGACACCTGTCAGCATTGTATATTTTGTGGTGAACCACTTTTGCAATGCAGTTTTCTGCCATTGTAAAAATAGTCATATCATCCAGGAAGCCATTATAAAAACTACCTGTTATCACTGCGGCGAACAATGCGATGAAATAATAACCGCAGGTGATAAAAATTTTTGCTGCGAAGGCTGCAAGCAAGTGTACCTGCTATTGAATGAAAATAACCTCTGCAATTATTACAATCTTGATAAAAACCCCGGTATAAAAGCGAAAGGGAAATTTGTTTCGGAAAAGTTTGCCTATTTGGATGATGAATCCATCATCCAAAAATTAGTGCAGTTCAGCAGCAGTGAGCAAACCAATATATTGTTCAGCCTGCCGCAGATGCATTGCTCTTCCTGCATTTTTTTACTGGAAAACCTGCACCGAATTGATGAAGGCATTATAAAATCACAGGTCAATTTTCAGCAGAAAGAAGTTTTCATCATATTCAATCCGCAAAAAATATCGCTGCGTAAGGTAGTGGAGTTGCTGGCATTTATCGGTTATGAACCTTATATCAGCCTCAATGACACCAAAGCAAAAGAATCGCCCCATTTCAACAAAAAAAGGATCTATAAGATCGGCGTGGCAGGCTTTTGTTTTGCTAATATCATGATGCTGAGCTTCCCGGAGTATTTTTCCTCCGGCAATATTGAGCAAAACGGCTTGAAAGAGACTTTTACCTGGCTGAATTTATTTTTATCGCTACCGGTGTTGTTCTTTTCAGCCAGTGGTTTTTTTATTTCTGCATGGAAAGGCCTTCAGCAAAAATTTTTGAATATTGATGCTCCTATTGCCCTGGCCATTATTGTTACTTACACAAGAAGTTATTACGAAATAATAACCGGTACCGGAGCTGGTTATTTAGATTCAGGTACAGGCATTGTTTTCTTTATGCTGATCGGTCGCTGGTTTCAGGACAAAACTTATGACGCCTTTTCATTTGACAGGGATTATCTTTCTTATTTTCCGCTCGGCGTTACCGTTATAAAAAATAATGAAGAAAAAAACATTCCCGCTACGCAATTAAAAAAAGGCGACCGCATTATCATCCGCAATGAAGAAATGATACCCGCCGATGCGGTATTGCTGAAAGGCAGTGCCAGCGTGGATTACAGTTTTGTAAGCGGTGAAAATACGCCGCTGCAAAAAAGAAAAGGTGAATTGATCTACGCAGGCGGTAAACAAACGGGCAGCGCTATTGAACTGGAAGTAGTGAACGAAACTTCGCAAAGCTATATCACACAACTATGGAACAATGATGTTTTCAGCAATAAAAAAAATGCCGAAAAATCGTTTATCCATCCATGGAGCAGGTATTTTACGCTGGCATTATTTACAATTGCCATCAGCACTGCTGTTTATTGGGGAATAAACGATACGGCAAAAATTTTACCGGCTGTTACTTCTGTACTAATCGTTGCCTGTCCCTGTTCTTTGCTATTGACAGCCACATTCACTTACGGTAATATGCTCCGTATTTTTGGCAAAAACAAATTGTATTTGAAAAATGCTTCAGTAATTGAATCCCTTGCGGCTGTTGATACTGTTGTGTTTGACAAAACCGGTACGCTTACAAAAAACCATGCTGCCAATGTAGAATACGAAGGCACACCGTTAACCTCAAAAGAATTGTATGCAGTAAAAGCGGTAGCAATGCAATCTGCCCACCCGCTCAGCAAAGCCATTGCCGGTACTATAACAGCAGGCAGCAATATTCATTTGACTGTTACGGATTTTAAAGAATTCAGTGGTAAGGGCATCCGGGCACTGGTGAATGGCATCCCTGTAAAACTGGGTAATGCTCCTTTTATAAATGAAGATAAAAACCTGCTGCCTGTTTATGAAAGCGGTGCTCATGTGCATGTGGTGCTCAACAATATCTACATGGGCAAATTCAAAATTGCCAACCAATACAGGGAGGGATTACAGGCGATGTCAAAAGAGCTGGACAGGCAGCAATATGAACAGCATATTTTATCCGGTGACAATGCTGCAGAAAAAAACAACCTGGAAAAAATATTCGGCAGCAGCACACCAATAAAATTCGGGCAGCAGCCGCAGCAAAAATTAGGTTACATAAAACAATTGCAACATCAGCATAAAAAAGTGCTGATGCTCGGCGATGGCCTCAATGATGCAGGCGCTTTGCAGCAAAGTGATGCAGGCATTGCCGTTAGTGATAACCATACGCAGTTTACCCCGGCCAGCGATGCGATATTAGACGGCAGCAAGGTATCCATGCTGCACCAATTCCTGTTGTATGCCCGTTCAGGAAAAAAGATCGTTACAGCAGTTTTTATCATTTCCATTGTATACAATATTGTGGGTTTATCATTTGCCACACAGGCATTGCTTTCGCCGATGGTGGCAGCTATCTTGATGCCCGCCAGCAGTATCAGCATTGTATTATTGGTTACGCTGCTTTCTTCTGCAAGTGCGAAGATGAAAGGATTGTGATATAGAACCCAGCCACAGATTACACAGATCAACACAGACAAAATACAAAGCCACGAACACTTCGGCTGCGCTCAGTACACTAATGCGCATGAATAAAATCTGTGTTAATCTGTGCAATCTGTGGCCAAAAAATTTGTGTCCATTAGTGCAATTCGTGGCTAACCTGATTTTTATCATCCTCTCCCCTAACCATCATCACCCTTTACCAAACCTTGTCAAAATACTTTTGAACCCATTAAAAATTATCTCTTGTGAGTGCATTATTCTTATTGATTGGCATCAGCATTATCGTGGCAGCTTCTTTTCTAACAGCTTTTTTGTGGAGTGTAAAAACAGGGCAATACGATGACGATTATACCCCATCTGTGAGAATGCTTTTTGATGATGAACCTACCGCAACTTCTGATACAAAAATCCAAAACAAGTAAATCAATATGCAGGCAGAAAAATTTTATTACGACAACCGGATTGTAAAAAACTTCGCTTACGCCACTATTCTCTGGGGCGCTGTGGGCATGCTGGCAGGTTTATGGGTGTCTTTGCAGCTCGTATTCCCTTCACTTAACATTACACAATATGGTTCTTTCGGCAGGTTGCGCCCATTGCACACCAACGCCGTGATATTTGCCTTTGTAGGCAATGGTATTTTTATGGGTGTGTACTATTCATTGCAGCGCCTGTGCAAAGCAAGAATGTACAGCGATGTGCTCAGCAAAATACATTTTTGGGGCTGGCAGGCAATCATAGTAGCTGCTGCCATCACATTACCACTGGGCATTACTGCCGGCAAAGAATATGCAGAGCTGGAATGGCCGATTGACATAGCCATTGCCGTTATATGGGTGGTGTTTGGCTGGAATATGTTTGGCACCATCATCAAAAGAAGGGAAAAACATTTATACGTGGCTATCTGGTTTTATATCGCCACGTTTGTTACTGTGGCCATGCTGCATATAGTAAACTCATTTGAACTGCCTGTAACATTGTTCAAAAGTTACAGCTGGTATGCAGGGGTGCAGGATGCATTGGTGCAATGGTGGTATGGGCACAATGCGGTGGCGTTCTTCTTAACCACACCTTATCTCGGCCTGATGTATTATTTTTTGCCGAAGGCAGCTAACAGGCCCGTGTATTCGTACAGGCTTTCCATCATCCATTTCTGGGCATTGATATTTTTATACATCTGGGCAGGGCCGCACCATTTATTATATACTGCATTGCCCAACTGGGCGCAATCACTCGGCGTTGTTTTTTCATTCATGCTTATTTTCCCAAGCTGGGGCGGCATGATCAATGGCCTGCTCACCTTGCGGGGTGCATGGGACAGGGTAAGGGATGATGTGATTTTAAAATTCCTGGTGGTAGCAGTTACTTCTTATGGTATGGCCACATTTGAAGGCCCGATGCTGTCATTAAAAAATGTAAATGCCATTGCACATTTTACCGACTGGATCATAGCACATGTGCATGTTGGCGCCTTAGGCTGGAACGGCATGCTCACTTTCGGTATCCTGTACTGGCTCATTCCAAGAATTTTCAACACACCACTGTATTCAAAAAAATTAGCCAATAACCATTTCTGGCTGGGCACACTCGGCATTATATTTTATGCAGTGCCCATGTACTGGGCAGGCTTTACGCAAAGCAGCATGTGGAAGCAATTTACAGAAGCCGGCAACCTTAAATATTCCTTTCTCGAAACGGTTACTTATCTCAAACCTTTCTATGCAATGCGCTCACTCGGCGGTACATTGTATTTGATCGGTGTGTTTATTATGTTTTACAATGTGTACAAAACAGTGAAAGCAGGTAAACTTGTTGCCGATGAAGCTGCTGAAGCAGCGCCGCTGCAAAAAGAAGAAGTAAAGCATGCAGGCGAACACTGGCACAGGTGGATAGAAAGAAGGCCGGTGCAGATGATGGTGCTTGCATTAATAGTAGTGATCATCGGCGGGGCGATTGAACTGGTGCCAACCTTCCTTATAAAATCCAATGTGCCTACTATTGCCAGCGTAAAACCATACACACCGCTTGAGTTGCAGGGCAGGGATATATATGTTCGGGAAGGCTGCTATGTATGCCACTCCCAGATGGTTCGCCCTTTCAGGAATGAAACGGAAAGATATGGTGAATACTCAAAAGCAGGCGAGTTTGTGTATGACCACCCGTTTCAATGGGGCAGCAAACGCACAGGCCCTGACCTGGCAAGGGAAGGCGCAGGCAACCTGAAGAAAAGCGATGGCTGGCATTTCCGTCATTTAAGGGAACCTTCTTCCATGAGCGAAGGCTCTGTAATGCCTGCTTATCCTTCATTGCTTGAAAACAGCCTGGATACTTCTACTACTGCAGCTAAAATAAGAGCCATGATTACACTGGGTGTTCCTTACAGCAAAGATTATCCCAATAATGCGAATAAAGACCTGATGGAGCAGGCAACGGCTATTGCCGGTAATTTAAGGACAGACAGCATCAGGATAGCGCCCAACAGGGAAGTAATTGCCGTAATTGCTTACCTGCAAAGGCTGGGAACAGATATTTCAAAAACAGAAAGCGCTAAAAAATAATCACCATGTTCAAATTCATTAAACAATACGCAGAAAAAATTGACAACGCACAAATTTACCCGATGATATCACTCATCATCTTCTTCCTCTTTTTTGTAGTGCTGCTGGTGCTGGTGAAAAAAATGAAAAAAGAAAGAGTGGAACAATTGTCAAATATCCCTCTTGATACCGAAGAACTATCTAACCAAACCATGTAAATGTTCGTTATGAAATTTTTTGAACCAATAAAGAAAAAAATATTCAGTACTACTGTGTTGTTAACTGCAGCGATGATAACAGCAGCACAGCAAACAACGAATACTGCACCGCCGGAAGACAAAAGTAACCTGGTTGCTATACTGCTTACTGTAATAGCAGTTGTGCTGGCCTTTATTATCTGGGGGCTTGGGCAGGTATTGATCAGTGTAAGCAGGCTGGCTCTGGATAAACATAAAAATATCAGCAATAAAATACTAAGTGTATTGTTCACCGTCAGCTTGCTGCTTTCATCCCAGATAAGCATGGCGCAAACTGCAGATGCGGTTGCATCCGTGACAGGCAGCCCTAACTACGGTGGGCTTAGCGCACATAATTATTATGCGTTTGTGGGTGTGCTGCTGATTGAATTTATTGCTATCGTTTTTCTTACTTTTTCCATACGCCGTGTGTACCAGGAATTGCTGCCTGAAAAAGCAAAAACAAAAAAATCCAAATTCAGGGTATGGTGGAATTCGCTTGACAAAAAGTTCTTTACCAGGGCGGTGCCGGTAGAAAAAGAAGCGGATGTGTTGCTTGACCACGATTATGATGGCATCCGTGAGCTGGATAATTCATTGCCGCCATGGTGGAAGTATGGTTTTTATGCCACAATATGCGTTGCCTTTATTTACCTCTCTTATTTCCATGTTTTTGGCGAAGGAAAAAATCCACAGGAAGAATATGCTGCCGAAATGGAAAAAGCGAGGATTGAAAAAGAGGTGTACGAAGCAAACAACAAAGACAAAGTGGATGAAGACAATGTGCCAATGGCAGATGCAGCAGGCCTTACAGAAGGTAAAGAAATTTTTACCAGCAAATGCTGGCCATGCCACGGCAAAGCAGGCGAGGGCGGTGCAGGGCCAAACCTTACGGATGATTACTGGATACACAAAGGCTCTCTCAATGATATTTACCACAGCATAAAAGTGGGTTACCAGGATAAAGGCATGCAGTCATGGGCCAAAGAGTTTACACCAAAACAAATAAGCTATCTCGCCAGCTTTATTAAAACATTACATGGTACCAACCCGCCCAATGCAAAAGCGCCGCAGGGAGATTTGTTTACGGAAGCGGGAGGCACCGACTCAACTGCCGCACCCAAAGCAGATTCAGTGAGCACAAGTGCCGAAAAAACAACAGCAAAAACAAAATAATAACCGGTTGTGGGAACAATAACAAAAGAAGCTGATAAAAAAGGAACGTTCAGGGATTCGGTAGCCACCATTACAAAAGAAGGCCACAGGAATTATATACACCCAAAGAAACCAAAAGGTGTGCTGTATAACCGGCGCACCCTGTTCAGCATTTTTTACCTCATCATTTTTTTTACGCTGCCCTTTATAAAAGTGAATGATGAGCCGCTGATGATGATAAATGTGCTGGAAAGAAAGTTCATCATTTTTGGTTTGGTTTTCTGGCCGCAGGATTTTTTCATCTTCGGTATTGCGATGCTCACTTTTATCGTATTCATCATTTTGTTTACTGTGGTGTTTGGCAGGATATTTTGCGGATGGGCCTGTCCGCAAACCATTTTTATGGAAATGCTGTTCCGTAAAATTGAATACTGGATTGATGGAGATGCCGCACAGCAAAAGCAATTAAGGGCAATGCCCTGGAACGGCACGAAAATCAGGAAAAGAACAATTAAGTTCATTGCATTCTTCCTGCTGTCTTTCATCATCGCCAATTTTTTTCTTGCTTATCTCATCAGCATGGAGGAGCTGCTGGGTTATATCAAAACACCTTCTGCACATACCGGCACGTTGATATCATTGCTCATCTTCACTGCCGTTTTCTTTTTTGTATACTGGTGGTTCAGGGAGCAGGTTTGTATTGTTGTATGCCCTTACGGGAGATTGCAGGGCGTGTTGTTAGATAAAAATTCCATTGTGGTTGCATACGACCATAAACGCGGTGAACCGAGGGGCAAATATTCAAAACACCAGAAAGAAGAAAAGCATGATTGCAGGTGTGTTGATTGCAAGAATGATGGCGCCTGTAAAAATTTAGAAGAAAAGCTGGCAACCTTTCTTCCACCGCAGGGCGATTGCATTGACTGTGCAGCCTGCGTGAGGGTATGCCCAACAGGAATAGATATACGAAACGGAACTCAATTAGAATGTGTCAACTGTACCGCCTGCATTGATGCCTGCAATACCATCATGACAAGCATCAACAAACCGCAGGGGCTTATACGTTATGCTTCTGAAAAAAGCATCAGGGACGGTATGCAGTTAAAGTTTACAGGACGTATCAAAGCATATTCTATAGTGCTTGTATTATTGCTTGGGCTGCTGGTAACATTAATTGTGACCCGTACCGATCTTGATGCAAGGCTGATGCGTACTTCGGGAATGACCTATACTTCTTTGCCGGATGGCCGTATTGCCAATCTATACAACCTGAAGCTGGCAAACAAAACACACAAAGACATTCCCTTTACGCTCAAACTGGAAAATGTGGCAGGAGAAATAACCACTGTGGGCAGCGGAACAATGATAATTAAAAAAGAAGATTACGCCAATCTTCAATTCTTTGTAAAGCTCAACCGGAGCGATGTTAAAAGCTGGAAAAAGATAATCCATATCGGCCTGTATGAAAATGGGAAAAAATTAAAAACAATTGAAGCAAAATTTATTGGACCGGAAGTGTATGAGTGAAAAGGGGTTTAAAGTTTAAAGTCTAAGGTTGGCTTTAAATTTTAAACTTACTATCAAATATTGAAGTGCTTCTGAAAAGAAAAGAATAGCGACATTAAAAAACTTTAAACATTAAACCTTCAACTTTAAACTTCTTGTTATGAACTGGGGATATAAAATATTGGTCGTGTATTTGGTTTTTGTAATTGGCATCGTCATAATGGTTTTCAAATCATCTTCGCAAAAAATTGATCTGGTAACAGCAGACTATTATGCCAAAGAACTGAAACACCAGGATAAAATTGATGCTGTTAAAAGAACAGAAGCGTTAGCAACAAAGCTGAAATATACAATCGCTAAGAACCAACTTGCCATTACCCTTCCTTCGGCATTTGAATCAAAAGAAGCAAAAGGAACAGTGTTACTATATTGCCCTTCTGACGACAATAAGGATGTTAAAAAGGATTTTGCGATCGGCAACGGGACAACCAACGTTGAACTGCCGAAGAGCATTAAAGGCATTTACGAATTACAGGTAAGCTGGGAAGCAGAAGGCAAAGCTTATTATTTTCAAGAAAGATTGTTCCTCTAATTTTTTATAACAGCAAAATGTTAGAAACAGCAACAGCAGCATTTATAATGGGCGCCATTGGCAGTTTTCACTGCATCGGCATGTGTGGGCCGCTGGCGCTGGTATTACCTTTAAAGGATGATAGTTTGTTCTCAAAATTCATCGGCGCATTGCTGTACAACAGCGGAAGGATAATAACGTATTCTTTGTTCGGTGTTATCACAGGAAGCATTGGGCAAGGCCTATCATTTTTTGGTTTTCAGCAGGGCCTGTCCATTGCAGCAGGCGCATTTATTTTATTGCTGGTGATATTGCCCAAATTATTCCCGGCAAGATTTGCCAGCAGGAATATTGCAGGCAATTTTTTTCAAAAACTAAGGCACACATTTGGTAAACTCTTTTTTCAAAAAAACCAATCTGCTTTATTCGCCATAGGTTTTTTAAACGGGCTGCTTCCCTGTGGGCTTGTGTACCTGGCAATGGCAGCGGCCACTGCAACCGGCAATATCTGCAAGGCTACTATTTTTATGGCAGCATTTGGCGCAGGCACTTTGCCTGTTATGTGGAGCATTGCATTCTGGGGAAGTTTTATCAGCGTTAACATCCGGTACCGCATCCGAAAAATATACCCCTACATGATGACGTTGATAGCCTGCCTGCTGATAGTAAGAGGAATGGGCCTGGGAATCCCTTATGTAAGCCCTAAAGAAGAAGCCACCACTAAAAAAATAAGTTGCTGTGCAAAACCTTAGCAGGCAGAATTTACCCGGCAAGCGCATTTAGTTGTACCTTACATACCAAAATCAATACAATGGGCATCCTCGACCAGGTGGCGCAATACCTGTTTTTAAAAAAGAAAGACCCTGACGCACCAAAAACGCAGTTTTTAAAATACATGCACGGCATCAACCGCATCTCTATCTTTCTTTTTTTGATAGGACTAATTATATTAGCGATAAAACTATTGAAACGATAAGAAGTTATTCTTCCTTCTTCACATTGCCTGCCCCGCTCGTATTTGACTCTACACTGGCGTCCCCGCTGTAAAAAACATTCCCGGCGCCGCTTGCATGGGCATTTAAATGAACGCTTGCATACACATGCACCGTACCGGCGCCGCTGCTTTCAGCATACGTGGTTTCGCTCAATAATTCTTTTGCCTTTACATTGCCTGCTCCGCTTGCAGTTGCCCTCAAATCCCTGGTACGGCCTTTCACATATATATTAGCTGCCCCGCTTGATTCGGTTTCTACCTTTGGAGCATCCACAACAGCATCTATATTTGCTGCACCCGAAGCATCCAATGCTATTTTGCCCGTACTTTTTAATCCATCTATCACTTTTATATTGGCAGCGCCAGAGCCCTGGAGATAATTAATACCCGGCGCCGTAACATATATTTTTAAATGGGCATCGGTCAGGTTTAAGCTGTGACTAAACGCTATCTCCAGCTTATCGCCATCCACTCTTGTCCTGATATATTTTATAAGGTTATCATCTGCCTGCACTTCCACAGCCTTAGGGCCGTTTTTCACTTCCACTTCAAAAGCGCCCCCGGCAGAGATGCCTGTAAAATCCGCCACCTGTCTTTTTTCGGTGATGATATTGCCGCTGCCCGTTATATGGCGGCAGGAAATAAATGAAAGGGTGATGAAAGATAAAATTACAATTTGTCTCATGGCTATTAATTTTTGTAAAGATCAAAAATAAAAATATTACCGGCAAGCCTTTCATAAAAAATCCGGTGAATAGCCGTTGCAGGCCGGTCAACAGCGCCAATAATCAATAACGTAGTTGTTATAAGCCACAGATTTCACAGATATGCACAGATGAAATACAAAAGCCACGAATTCCACCAATCCCCACGAATAATTCTGTGTTAATCCGTGCAATCTGTGGCTAAATAATATTCGTGTTAATTGGTTTAATTCGTGGCTAAAAATGATTTATGGCAACCAATTATTTACCTTCGCAGCCATGACGGAAAAGATTCTTATCCTCGATTTTGGCTCCCAATACACCCAGTTGATCGCAAGAACGGTAAGGGAAGCCAGCGTTTACTGCGAAATTGTTCCTTACAACAAAGCTATTGAATACAGCCCCGGGCTAAAAGGCATTATCCTTTCCGGCTCACCTTTTTCCGTGAACCAGGAAGGGGCATTAGCGGCAGACGTAAAAAGCATGGCGGACAAGCTGCCTGTACTCGGCGTTTGCTATGGCGCACAGCTCACCACCAAGGTATTCGGTGGCAGGGTTGATAAAAGCGACAAACGGGAATATGGCAGGGCCAAACTGGAAATTGTGCAGGATGATATTTTGTTTACAAATGTGCCGCCGCATTCACAGGTATGGATGAGCCACAGCGATACTATTAAAGAACTGCCCGAAGGCTTCAGCGTTTTGGGCAATACCGAAAGCATCCCCGTAGCAGCGTTTAAGCGTAACAGTGGGCTGCCGTTATATGGCCTGCAGTTTCACCCCGAAGTGTATCATTCTACCGAAGGCAAAACCATCATCACTAATTTTCTTACAAAAATTTGCGGCTGCAAGCAGGACTGGACACCGGCGCATTTCATCAGCGACACGGTTGAAGCATTAAAAAAACAGATAGGCGATAAAAGGGTCATCATGGCACTAAGCGGCGGTGTGGACAGCACGGTGGCGGCTACCCTCATTCACAAAGCCATTGGCAAAAACCTCTTTGGCGTTTTTGTTGATAATGGTGTGCTGCGTAAAAATGAATTTGAAGAAGTATTGGCCACGTATGCTGCACTTGGCCTCAATGTGAAAGGCGTAAATGCAAAAGAACATTTTTACACCAAACTCGCCGGCAAATCAGACCCCGAAGAAAAAAGAAAAATAATCGGCAAAACCTTCATTGAAATTTTTGACCAGGAAGCTCACCTAATAGAGAACATAGATTTTCTCGGCCAGGGCACCATTTATCCTGATGTGATCGAATCTTTGTCGGTACATGGGCCATCCGCCACCATCAAGTCGCATCACAATGTAGGCGGCCTGCCGGACACTATGAAACTGTCATTAATAGAGCCATTGCGTTTGCTGTTTAAAGATGAGGTACGCAAAGTGGGCCTCGAGCTGGGCATACCGCATGAAATGCTTTTCCGCCACCCCTTTCCCGGCCCCGGCCTCGGCATCAGGATTTTAGGAGAAATTACAGAAGAAAAGGTACGGTTATTGCAGGAAGCAGATGCCATTTATACCAATGGATTAAAGAAATCTAATCTCTATGCAACCGTATGGCAGGCCGGCGCCGTCTTATTGCCGGTGAAAAGCGTAGGCGTAATGGGCGATGAAAGAACGTATG
>JBEHYP010000028.1:0-34980 GCA_048498115.1 Bacteroidota bacterium
TTTTATAACCTATGGTAGCCCCGGTGGCCAGGCGCTGCCAGCCTGCTGAAGCATCCGGCTTGTATTCTATTTCAAACGCTTCTACCCGCTGGCCTTTGGTAATATCTTCCTGTAGGGATACTGCATCAAACGTTTGTGCCGCAGGCAATGTAAGCTCTATCACAGTGGCAGTATCTCTATTACGGGTGGTAAAAGAAGTCTCAGTATTCCCATCCGTCAATGCTTTTGTGTTAATGCCGTTACCAGATTTGATAACAGCCCCTTTGGCGAGGTTGTTTGCAAAGGTGGCTGTTTTTAATTTATTAAAATCAGTGAGCGCAATGGAGTCCTGCGCCTGCAGCCTGCCCATTTTATTGGGGGGAATGTTCAACAGCAGCGCTGCATTTTTTCCTACGGAATTGAAATAAATATCCAGCAATTTTTCTGCCGGTTTTACTTTATCATCTTCTGCTGCATGGTAAAACCATCCCGGCCTGATGGACACATCGGCTTCTGCAGGGTACCACATCAATCCTTCTGCATCCATTAATTTGCTCCTGCTGCCAAGGTCTTTTTCCATTTTATCACCGGTGGGTGCAAAGGCCACATCTTTCTGTGAATTGCCGGCAATCTTTTTCAGCAGGGTTGCATCGGCCGGTATCACGCTCCATTCTGCATCCCTTCCATATCCTGATTCTGTACCTACCCAGCGTACATCAGGCCCCATCACTGCTATCACAGCGCCGGGTTGCAGCTTCCTGATAACGGCATACCACCTGTCAAAATCATATACCTGCTTTTTGCCGTTAGTACCTTCGCCATTAGCGCCGTCAAACCATACTTCATCCACGCTGCCGTATTGGGTAAGCAATTCTGTAAGCTGGCCGGCAAAATAATTATTGTAATCAGCAGTGCCGTAAGCTTTATTATTCCTGTCCCAGGGAGAAAGGTACACGCCAAAACCAATTTTGTATTTATGGCAGGCATTGGCTACTTCCTTCACCACATCTCCTTTCCCGTTTTTCCAGGCGCTGTATTTTACAGAATGCTTTGTGTATTTGCTGGGCCACAGGCAAAAGCCATCGTGGTGCTTGGCGGTCAGTATCACCTGCTTAAAACCTGCGGCCTTTACTGTTCTTATCCATTGCTCTGCATCTAATGCCGGTGGATTGAACAGTTTTGGGTCTTCGGTGCCATCGCCCCATTCTTTACCGGTAAATGTGTTGATGCCAAAATGAAAAAAGGCCGTCAGCTCCAGTTGTTGCCAGCGCAGTTGTCTTGGCGAAGGTGTAACGCTAGTCGCTTTCTCAATAATTTTTTCCGGGCTGTCGCTGGGCCGGATCAATACACAGTTGTTACCGGTATATTTTTTTTGTGCAAAAAGGTTGCAGTAGCTTAATAACAAAAACCAAAGCATGTTTTTTTTCATTGTACAGGATATTTATTTTTTCTGAAACACATTGAATGGAGCTGCAATACCCGTAAGCTGCAGCACCACAATGCCATGTGGCGGCACTTCATAGCTTTGTATGGCAGCCGTTAATGTTGATGAAGTGGTTTTTTCCCAGATATTCCTTATGGTATATCCTTTTTGCGCAATCAAACCGGTTGAGTCTGCATTAAAAGAAATAGTCGCTTTTTTATCAGAGCGGTTAAGCAATGCCACGGCTACTTTGCCGCTTATGGTAGAAATCAATGGCCTTGCCCATACTTCCCAATCACCATCATCTTTCAGCCTTCTTGCCTGGTACACCAATGGGTCCTGGTCAATAGCGATCATATCTTTATTCGTGAGAATCGAAATGGTTTCCTCAGACATTGTTGTCAGATCATTGCCGGCCAATAATGGCGAAGCCATCATGCACCACATGCTGAAATGCGCTTTATCTTCTTCATAGGTCATGCCACGGCCCACCTGCAGCATATCCATATCGTTCACATGGCCTGGACCTGCATAAGGCCACAGGTCTGCATTCAGGTCGATAATATGTAAAATGCTTTCAAACCGGTTGCTGATATCGCCGGATATCCTCCACGAATCAGCTGTGTTCATTACCCATTTGCCGGGAAACTCCCAGCGGCAAACGTTGTAAATAACAGCAGGATTAATTTGCCTTATCAATTTGCCGATATGCGTATAAGCAGCTTCTTCATCCAGGCCTAATAATTTTGCACCGCACCAGTCTACTTTTATAAAATCATAATTCCAGTCAATAAGCATTTGTTTCAGATCGCTGTATTCATGCCCGTACAATCCCATGCCCGCGCCCAGCGTATCTGCATCCCATTGCGATGCACAACTGTTGATGCCTGCATCAGAATACATTCCTGCTTTCAATCCCTTTGAATGAATATATGTTGCCAGTTCTTTCATTCCTTTGGGAAAACGCTGTGGATGTGATTTGATATTTCCTTTTGCATCCCTGCCGCCCCAGAAGCCATCATCAATATTGATGAATTGGTAGCCTGCATCTTTCATTCCGCTGCTTACCATTGCATCGGCCTGCGCCTTAATTATTTTTTCATTGATATTCACCCTGAAATTATTCCAGCTGCTCCAGCCCATGACAGGCGTGGCTTTACGGGCGGTACTATTTTTTGTTTGCGCCGGCAGGCAATTTGCTAAACAGCAAAAAATAGCAATAACTATAATTGGTCTTTTCATGCTCTGTATGCGTTTACTAATGGCAATGCAAAAGCTGCTTCTTGGAATACTTATCAACCATACAGGAAAAGCCCTTACATAACTTGTATGTCTTGTATGGTTCAAAAAAACAACCCGCTAATAAATCATTTTACTTCCAGTGTATAGCCATTGCTTAACGTTTTATCATTTAATGCAATTTTTATTTCGATGTTATACGTTCCTTTTTCAAGATTAACAGGATTACTTAAAAACAGCACATGGTTATTTCCTTCTTTTAAAATGCCACGCGTTTTTCCATCGATAAATAATTCAGGCCTGCCTGCATTGCTGTATGCTTTAAAAACGATGTTGCCTGCATTGGCTGTTGGATTAAGATAACCGGTAAGATGCAGCACCTGCTCTTTGCTCCAGTTGGCCTTGTACCAGTAAAAAGCGTCTTTTTTTATTTTCCGGTCGTATGTTACCAGGCCTTTTTGGTTACGGGCTTTTACCCCGCCCCTGTCCCATTCGGGTGTGGCAAAGTCAAACATATTCCATGCATACGATGCCCATATAAACGGGTACTTCTCAATAATGGGCCAGGTGGTTTCGTGGTAAAAGGTTTGATAATTTTCAGGAAAAAACTGTCCTGTTGGGTCGGGCGGCACCGTATCATTACCTGCGTGCTGGTGAATATTGCCATCGGCACCATATTCCGAAATGGCAAAACGTACATCAGGCTTCGCCTTATGGTATGCTGTAACAAAATTTTCCAGCTCATAAGCTTTGCCGCCATACCAGCCGGTATATTGATTAAAGCCCTGCAGGTCGGCCAGCTCCTGTATAGGGTGATCATAATTCCACCAGGTATTGCTTACAGAAATCGTATAGCGATAAGGATCTAATGATTTTGCAATGCTATTCAGCTCACGGGTAAGGCGAACAGGCTGCAATATTTCATTTCCTTTTATCACTTCATTGTGCAGGCCCCACACAAATATGGAAGTGTGGTTAAAGTTTTGCTTTATCAGCTCAGTAAGCTGCTGCTTTGCATTTTCATCCGCTCCTTCCTTATAGCCATTGATAAAAGGGATCTCGGCCCATATCAATATGCCCAGCGAATCGGCCAGTTCATATATATAATCGGCCTGCTGGTAATGCGCCAGGCGGATGGTATTGGCGCCAATGTCATATATCATTTCCATATCCTGCCGGTGCTGTTCGGGGCTGAGGGCATTGCCATCATTCTCCCACTCCTGGTGGCGGCATACACCATGCAGGCGGTAAGATTTTCCATTGAGGAAAAACCCTTTTTCAGGATCAATAAAAAAAGAACGCAAACCGATTTTTTGCGATAGCCGGTCGGTCATTTTTCCATCAGCCCATATCTCGGTTTGCAACGTATAGCGGTAAGGATTTTCCCTGCCCTGCCACAGCACAGGATTGCTGATGCTTAACTCCGTTTGCAATGGCAGAAGATTGCCGGGATACAGCGTGGCAGGATGGTCTGTTTCCTTTACTATTTTTCCATCGGCCTGTAGTAAAATATTTTTGACGAGGATATCCTGCCGCTGTGAGGTTTCATTTTTTACTTGCGCCGCTATATTTATCGTTGCTTTTTTACTGTTGATTTCTTTTTGCTGTATATATACGCCTGCGGAAGCATAATCTTCCAAAGAAAAATGTACCTCGCTTGTTTCTATCAAATTTACATCACGGTATATGCCGCCGTATATCCCGAACAAAAAATTGTCTTTAGGATAAGATGCTGCCAGCTCATTATTCACCTTTACGGCAAGGCTGTTTTCTCCTTTTGCATCCAGGTAGCCTGTTATATTTATTACAAAAGCGGAGTAGCCGCCAAGGTGCCGTCCTGCAGGCTTGCCATTTATATACACTTCGGCATACTGCCCAACGCCTTCAAAGCGGAGAAAATATTTTTTATCTTTTTCAGGAGCAACAAAAAGCTTTTTACGGTACCAGCCTGTGCCGTACTTTATTTTATTGCCTGTTTGTATATCCGTATTGTTCCAGGTATGCGGCAGGTTGATGGGTTGCCAGAGGGTATCAATGCCTACATAATTTATCTCTTTGTCAATGTAGGCAAATTGCCAGTTTTGGTTGAGGCTCATTGTTTTTCTCTCTTGTGCTGTAACAATAAGCCGGAGCAACAGGAGACAAAGGAAGGCAATCGTTTTTTTCATGGAAGCAGGTTTAAAAGAGGATTCTGTTGAACAATGGTAATAAAAATTTTATCATTGCTTTACGATAATATAAACGTTTCCTTTTTTTGCAGCAAACTGTACCCCTCCGTTTATCTTTTTTGCCGGGAGCTTTTTCCCTCCCGGCCCATATACATTTAATCCTTCTGCTGATTTGATAGTACATTCCTTTCCTGCGTTTGAAAGAATAGTTGCCCGGGTAAGTTTATTTTCTTTCCACTGCATGCTCACTTCAAATCCCCCTCTTGCACATAAACCTTTTATATTTCCTTCTCCCCATTCCAAAGGCAATGCGGGCAACAATTCAATGCTGCTGTCATTGCTTTGCAGCAGCATTTCAGCAATGCCTGCAGTTGCGCCCAAATTCCCGTCTATCTGAAAAGGCGGATGGGCGCAAAAAAGATTAGGATACGTGCCACCGCCGCGTTCACCCATTACTACGGGCTTCAATAATTTTTTTAATAAAGCAAGGGCATGGTTCCCATCGTGCAGCCTTGCCCAAAAATTTATTTTCCAGGCCATGCTCCAGCCGGTGCCTGCATCGCCTCTTTGCTCCAGTGTTTTTTTGGCTGCTTCAAATAGTGTGGCTGTGTTTGCATTGATCTCATCATAAGGATATAATCCATATAAATGTGATACATGGCGATGATGCGGTTCGGCATCTTGCCAGTCATTTATCCATTCATTCAAATCGCCATTGCGGCCAATCTGGTCAGGTGCAAGCCGGGGAATGATTTGCTGCAATTCCATTTTCCAGGCGGCATCCGTTTTTAAAATCGCTGCTGCGCTTATACAGGCATTAAACAACTCTCTGCAAATCTGCATGTCAATTGCCGGCCCCATGCAGGTATTGCCCACAAAGCCATCCGGCGCTATGTAAGCGTTTTCAGGAGAGTTAGAGGGAGCTGTTACCAACCAGCCATGTGAAGGCTCTTTAATTAAAACAGATTGCAGGAATTGTGCAGCGCCTTTCAATACGGGATAATATTGTTTTAAAAAATCAGTATCCTGCGTAAAACGGTAATGCTCCCAGATATGTTCACACAGCCATGCACCACCGGTAAGTGTGCTGCCCCAGTCTGCCCCTTCACCGGGGGAAGTATAGAACCAGGGATTGCTGATAACATGCGCCACCCAGCCATTGGCATTATAATAGGCTTTGGCAGTTTTGCTTCCATTGGGCATTAATGATCTGGTAAAATGGTGTAATGGCCCGGTCAATGATGAAAGATTAGTTGGCTCTGCCAGCCAGTAATTCATTTGCACATTGATGTTCAAATGATAGTCGCCGTTCCACGGCGTTTGATATTCGGTAGCCCACAAGCCCTGCAAATTGGCAGGCAGCAAACCTTTACGTGATGATGAGATAAGCAGGTATCTTCCAAAATTAAAGTACAAAACAGGCAGCAGGTTATCTTCTTTGCCTTCGGCATATTTTTTTAACCGGTCTGTTGTTGCAAGTGTGTCAATACCGGCTCCTGGCTGAATACTTAACCTGCAACGGTTAAATAGTTTTTGGTAAACCACAGTGCTTTTTTGTTGTGCAAAAACAAAAGACTGTTTCTGTGATAATTGCAGGTAGCGCTTTGCCTTTTGCACAACATCTTCATTATTCAGCATGCCGGTGTTGTAATTGTAATTAGTGGCGGCAGAAACTTTAATCCACACTGTTGTTGCACCTTCAATAGCTAATTCATTCCCGGTTTGTTTTATTTTTCCGTCTTTAATAATGGGTTGCAAAACCGCAGCAAAGCTCATTCCTTTATCTTTTCCTGATGGCAATTGCCCGTTTAAAATAATTTCATTGGCATTTGCTGTTACTGTTGCATTTTCTTTCCTGTATAAGCTTGCATGGAAATGGAGGCCCTGTTTCTTTGAGGAAGAAATTTTTACCCAAATAATATCGTTTACAAAATCAGCAAATGCCTCTTCAGTTATAGTTGCGCCGTTTCTGTTGAAACTTGTGGTAGCAACCGCTTTTTCAATATTCAAAGCTCTTTTGTAATTGCCGGCAGCTGCGTTGCTGTCTTTCCATTCAATAAACAGGTCGCCGAAAGCCTGGTAGCAGCCGTATTTATCATTTGCACCATTGCCAAAGCCGGAGCCACGGCCTTTTGCCACAAATTGTTTTTCTAATAATTCCTGGGCTTCTTTATTTTTTCCCCGCAATAAAAAATCCTGTATAGGCTTTAAATATTGCCATGCGCTGTCCCTGTCGGCATCCTGCGGGCCGCCGCTCCAGAGAGAAATTTCATTTAAGGCAATGCGTTCTTTTTTTGGATCGCCATACATCATTGCCCCAAGCCGGCCATTGCCAAGCGGTAAGCTTTCAGTAAATGATGCTGCAGGATTATCAAACAGAATGGTTACACCGGCTTTTTGTGCATGAAGAACATTTGCGGATATCAATATTGATAAAGAAAAAAATGCTTTTTTCATTCCGGTTCTGGTTTGCATGATTATTCACTGATCCGCCGGGTTAAGGAAGATCTTCAATTACGGGCGGCACATTATTTTTAATCCTGTCGTATTCATCACCCGGCTTTGTTTTCCCGGCATCTTCAAACCCGCCGCTGAACATATAAAACCAATTGCCCATAGCCCCGCCGCCATAATCCAGCCGGGGATGTTTTGCAGGGCTGGCCGTGGTGCTGAATTTTGAATGTGACAATTCTATCCAGTTGCCGGAAGTGGTCCTTATCCATTGATTGCCATAAAAAGCTTTAAACAGGTTGTCGCCGTTATCTGCAAAATTTTCAACAAAAGAATACAGGCCGCCTAACAATCTTCCGCCGGTCTTCGGTCTTTTCCATTCGCCAATTAATTTCCAGCGCTGTGTTTCCGGCGCATAGAAATAACCGGAAAAAATGGTATTGTTGCTGTCGGCTCTTGCAGTAACTAATAACTTATATACCGTATCTGCTTTCCAGTTAAACCGCAAAAATGTTTGCCCGCCGGAGCCCTCATTCCCAAATTCGCCGCTGTGCACACCATCGCCTTTGCGTATAAGTGTAACGGCATATTCAGCAGGAATTTTTTTAGGGTCATCTGTCTGGTAACCGCTCCAGACAGAAAATAAAATCCTTCTTTCTGCCGGGGAATTGATCTGTATGCCCATATAGCCGCCATTGAAGCCATTGGTCATATAGTAAGCATACAAAGGCTGTGCTTCCTTTGGCACTTTTATTGCGAAATAAAAGCATTGACGGCAGAATCTTTCGGGTAGGAATATCTTAAATGCGTGGACGGTGCCCCACGGTATTCGCTGTTATTGAAAACAATATCTTTTGCCGCCGGGCCGCTGAGGAGGAGGAAGGCTGCAGGTGATGGCTGTAAACCGGCAACGGAAATTTTGTGATAACCTGCAGTGCCGGCGTTAAAGCTGCCAAGCCCTACGGTATCAAAACCATCAGCGGATCTTGTTTTTTTGACAGAAATTTTTTTAAAAGCAGCCTGGTCAAAAGCTACTGCAAGGTTTTTTTCTTCAGCAGGTCTTAATTTTAAAACTGCCGTTAATTCGCCGGGTGTGCTTACGTAAAAATATACATCCGTGGCTTTTGTGCTTTTATTGTAATAAGCTGCGGCAGCCAGCGGAATTTCAACCTGCGAAAACGTTATTATAGAATACAGGCAGAAGAATAAAAAGAAAATACATTGTTTTTGGAAGAGCCGCCTTGTTTGCTTACAGGCGTTGCCGTGTTGGCGAGGTCCGGATATCTGCATCGTTTTGTTGTTTTTTATTTATAAGACGTTCATGCTGCATTTATTTGCGGGGAAGATCATTTCCCGTTGGCCCATTTCTTTTCTGCATCAAAATAATTGGCTGTAAAATTTTCGCCGTTCATTTTGGCAAGCATTTCTTTTTTAAATAACCGCCAGCGCTGTAAGTACAATGATGACAGCAATCCTCCCCATTCTTTGTGTGCATAGTCATGCAGGTCTGTTTCAGGATCATTGCCGCCCCAATAAGTAATTTGTATTTTTGCATTCAGCAGGGCCAGTTTTTTATCAGCTTTTGCCTGTCCAAAGCCGGTTGCCTGCTGCAGCCAGTTGCTAAGAGAAAAATACCTGCTGCTGCTTAATAATTCATCCTGCTGCAATAGCAGGCTTTCAAATTGGCCGTATGCTTCCAAAAAAGCAGTTTTGCTTTTTGCGGCAACGGCATCATTCATTTGTTTATACAAAATGTCTGCACGGTTAGCGTTTAACTGGCGGATAAAATCTATGCTGTCAATGGTATATGTTTCGGGTAGCTGCAGGTTTTTTCCTGCTTTTATAAACAGCGCCACTGCCTGTGCATACACTGCCGTATCGTAATTTCTTTTCCTGGTGCCCCAGGATGATACGCTGGTAATATTTAATGCAGGCCTTGCACAAAAAATAGATTCAGAAGGGCCTTCCTGCTGAACCTGTGGGCTGCTGTACACCGTTTGCAATAATAAAAGCCATGCCTTTTGCAACATGCCGTTTTCATAGCCGTAGCGGTAGCGTACATAATGCCTGATCCATTCTTTGGCATTTACACTGTCCTTTGTCCATGCAAGCGATGCCATAAAATCATAAGCCACCGGGTTGTTATTGATCCCTTCCGGGATAATGCCAATACCTTTTAACAGTAAGCCATAGCTGCTGTTCCTTGCATAATACACTTCATCGGCAAAGCGCTGCAGCTTGCCATACAGGCCGTTTTTCTCTCCAAAATTCGTCACATTGCTCCAGATGAAGGGCGTATTTTCATAGCCTTTTCTCCGTTCCCAGTTCCTTGTATTTTCTCCAAACAATTCTATCACCAGCGTATGGCCCTTATCTAATTTTTCTAAAAATTTAATCGAAGGATTATTGCCCCAGCCCTGCAGTACCCATGTGCTGCCGGGGAAATACTGTTGCATGGATTGTTGCACTTCTTTTGCGGCTTCCGCTACATCAATGCCTCCTGCTTTGCCGCCTTCGTGAAAAGGTTCGCCGCCAAAAAAATGTATATCCCCGCCATACATCTTTTTTATTTCGTTGTAATAAATACCCGAAAGCGTTGTGAACAAACTATCCTGCGGCAATAAAAAACCGGGCCTTGTAAAGCCGCCTGCCCATTTGCCCTGCTCCATGATCTTAGCATGGGGAAATTTCTTTTTCAGCGCAGCGGGCACCATGCCGTAAAAGCTTTGCATTACCGGTTCAATGCCGAGCTCTTTCATCCGTGCCAGGATCTTTTTTGCCAATGCAGACTGCTGCTCAATCATGGCTTGCGATACAGGGCCGCCCCAGCCTTCCAGGTTCCCCATCAGCCACCAGGCCGTAAAGGCGGGGCCGGGTATAAAATCTTTTATTTCTTTTTCTGGAAGCCCAACCTGCCGTAAACTGTTCTGCCATACCTTTTCCAAACCGGCCGGCATCAATACCAGGTTAAAACCATTCAGTGCCATCCAGTCCAGTTCCCGTTCCCAGTCTTTCCATGTATAAAAGCTCATGGTATAATTAATGGTGCAATAGTTAAGCGCATAACGATACTGAAATGGAGAAATATTTTTTACTGTGTCTTTAATTACCGGAATATTTTTTACAGCAGCAAGGTTATCACCCAGGTGGCTCATGCTGCGGTGGCAATATTCATTCAAATAAAAATTAAGCCCTGCTGCTGCGGCATTGGCATTGGATGCCGCAATGGTGAGCATATTATTGTTTGAAAAAAGTTCATACACATCATTCCCGTTCTGTTGCGGAATATTTTTAAACAGTAAATGCGGAGCCAGCCAGGGCACACGGCGCTGTGCCAGTTGCTGAATGGAGGAAAAGGGCTGGGCATATATATTACTGCAGGCAATCAATAAAAAATAAAAGAGCCGCTGCATATGGTTTTCAATGTGCGTTTTTATGCTAATGTAAGCTCCCCGCTGTTTACTGCCGTAACATAAGTGCCTCTAAAATTGTGCAATCGTTTGCTTATTAATTTAAAATTAATTTTTATTTATTTTGAAAATTCGTTTACCAAACTTACGATGCACTGCTATACGTCATACGATGAAACGGAGCTATTGGGCCTGCTTGCGCAAAGCGATGAAAATGCATTTGCCGAGATATATCACCGGTACTGGGACCGGATGATGGCAATGGTTGTTCTGCGCCTGAAGAGAAGCGATCTTGCAGAAGATATTGTGCAGGACGTATTTGCTTCCCTCTGGAAGCGCCGTGAAGAGATTGCGATCAAATCACTGGAAGCCTGGCTGGCCACGGCCGTAAAGTTCAAAGTGATTAATCTCGTCAACCGCAGGCTGAAAAAAGAATGCTTCCCCGGGCTGGTGCCTGAAACACCCTGCCGGGATGCCGCGGTTGATGAACTCCTGCTGGAAAAAATGATCGCCACAGAAATCAATCGTTTACCCTCCAAATGCAAGCTGGTATTTCACTACAGCAAACAGCTCGGTTACAGCAACCGGAAAATAGCGGAAACATTCCACATCTCTGAAAAAACCGTTGAAATGCATATCGGCGCTGCCCGGCGCAGGCTCTCATTCAGCCTCAGGAATATTTTATCATCCCTGTTTTTTTAAAACAGGTACAGGGTTTTTTGCCTGCCATGTGACTTACCTGCATGGATGCAAAGGAATTGTACGAACTGTCTGCCAAATACCTTAACGGTACGGCTACTGCGGAAGAAAAAAACAGGCTTCAGCAGTGGTATGAGGAGGGGGCGGATAAGCAAATTCTTATTACATCGGCTTATGCAGATAAAGCTGCGGTAGAAATGGCTTTGTATGGAAAAATAAAAATTTCAATGCAGCAGGAAGCCCCGGTTAAAAAAATGCATTGGATGAAATGGGCCGCTGTTACTGCCATTATTCTTATTGGCTCCTTTTCTTATTTACTGATTATAAAAAATAAAAACAAATTTCAGCAGGTTGCACATAATGAAGCTGCGGCTACTCATGATGTGAAAGCGCCGGATGTGTCAAGGGCCACCCTTACGCTCGGTGACGGCAGTATTATTTACCTGGACAGCGCCGGGAGCGGTGCGCTTGCAGTGCAGGGAAATATAAAAGTGGTAAAAACTGCCCGTGGCGAATTAATATATAAGGCAGAGCCCGGCATCAAAGGCGGCAAGGTTACCTATAATACCATTTTAAACCCCCGTGGAAGCAAAGTGCAGCCCGTTACTTTAACTGACGGCACACAATTATGGCTCAATGCAGCATCTTCAGTTACTTATCCTGCGTCATTTACCGGCAATGAAAGAAAAGTATCCGTTACCGGTGAGGCTTATTTTGAAGTGGCCAAAGATGCTGCAAGGCCTTTCAGGGTAAAGTTTGAAACACCTTCGGGAAATGAAAGTGAGATAACGGTATTGGGCACACACTTTAATATCAATGCCTATAAGGATGAAGCGGCAGCAAAAACAACGCTGCTTGAAGGTAGCATAAAAATTACCTGCAACGGCGGCACCGCCATACTGGCGCCGGCACAACAGGCTTGTATAAACGAAAACAAAATGAAAATATGCAGTAACGTAAATACGGAAGAAGCGGTGGCCTGGAAAAACGGCTTCTTCCAGTTCCGCTCAGCCAGCCTGGAGCAGGTAATGCGGCAGATTGCAAGATGGTACGATGTGGACATCAGCTATGAAGGAAACATTCCTGAAAGGAAATTCGGAGGAAAAATATCAAAAGAAAGCAACGCTTCCGAAGTATTGAGAATACTGGAATTAAGCAAGGTAAAGTTCAGGATAGAAGATAAAAAAATAATAATAACGGGTTGATTCATAAAAAACCGCCCCGGGTTGCAGCCCGGAACGGCAAAGAATGAGTTAATCAATAACAACTTTTCAGGATTGCATCCGCCCGTGGCGGCATTTATTAATTAACCAAAACCAAAGTTATGTATTTAACTGCTTACGGCCCCCCGCAATTATTATGGGGGTACAGCCTGACCAAAACTGTAAAGACCATGAAACTGCTTACTGTGTTTCTTTTTGCCGGGTTGCTCCAGGCCCATGCCAAAGGGTATGCGCAGCAAATCTCCATTACAGCAAAAGATCTGTCCATTGAGCAGGTATTTAAGTCCATTGAAAAGCAAACAAGCTATGTTTTCTTTTATGACCAGGATGCCCTGCAGCAGGCAAAGCAGGTAACGCTTGATGTTAAAGCAGTTTCTCTGAAAGAAGCGCTGGACGCCTGCTTTAAAGGACAGCCGCTTAATTACAATATTGTGGGAAAAACGATTGTTGTGGCAAAAAAGCTGCAGCCTGCTACCCCCGGAACAGCAACAAACAAAGCGCCTTTGGTGCTGCCGCCTATTGATATTGTTGGTACAGTGAAAGATTCAAGCGGTAATCCTCTTGCCGGGGCAACAGTAGCTTTAAAAGGAACTACTACAGCCACTAAAACCGATGCAAACGGGAATTTCTCACTTACCATCCCCAGCCAGGGAGGCATCTTACTGGTGTCCTTTACAGGTTATAATACTACAGAAGTTGAAGTAGCCAAATCAGGGGTTGTAAATATTACCCTGTATTTAAAAAATAGTAGCAATGAAGAAATAGTAGTGGTGGCTTATGGCAAACAGAAAAAAATAAGTGTAACAGGTTCTCAGGTCACAGTGAAACCAGAGGAGTTGAAATTGCCGGTTCGTGACCTTACCAATGCCCTGGCAGGCCGGTTGGCGGGCGTTACTGCCGTACAGCGAAGCGGCGAACCGGGAGTTGATGGTTCCGAGATCTATATTAGGGGCGTTTCTACCATTAGTGGTACTAAAGGGCCATTAATGGTGGTAGATGGAGTTCCTGGTCGGGGTATTAACGACATTGATCCGGAAGATATTGAGAGCTTTACTATCCTGAAAGATGCGGGCTCTACGGCTGTATATGGTGCGGAAGGAGCAAACGGTGTAATAATAATTAGTACTAAAAAAGGAAGAGCCGGTAAACCACTCATCAATGTGGAATATAATGAAGCCCGTAATAAATTTACCCAGCTTCCCAAATTTGTAGGCGCAGTTGATTTTATTAAATTATATAACGAAGCCAATATTATGCGGGGCGGAACACAACAGATCCCTGATAGCATTATTGCCAAATATGCCAATCATGTGGATCCTGATGTGTATCCTGATGTGAACTGGTTTGATGAATTATTTAATAAGTATGGGCAAAACCGCCGCCTGAATTTAAACATAAGGGGTGGTGCAGATGTTGCCAGCTACTATATATCTGCTGGTTATTATAACGAGTCAGGTTTGTACAAATGGAACAGCGCAGAAGACTATAAGTCAGCTAACAAGTTAGACCGCTTCAATTTTGCAACAAATGTTACCGTAAAGGCCACTAAAACCACCACGCTGGAGCTGGGCGTTAGCGGTTATATTACCAATGCTACCTATCCGGCTTACCGGGGCAATACTTTATTTGCTTCTGCTTTCAACGCCCCTCCTCACAGGGTGCCTGCCCGTTACTCAAACGGGCAATGGCCGGAAGAGAATGGCGTGAACCAGGGTAATCCCTATATGTACCTAATATATGGCGGTTATCAAACTTATTATGACAACACCACTCGGAGCAATCTTACTTTGAACCAAAATCTTGATTTTATTACAAAGGGACTTTCATTTAAGGCTGTGGGTTCATTTGATGCATATTCATCTACAAGCCTTGTTAGGTCACGAATACCAACCCGGTATTTTGTTACAGATGCTAATCATCCACGTGATTCGGCAGGAAATCTTATTACAAGTGTTACCAGAACCGGAACAGATGTATTAGGCTTCAGCAGCGGCAGGGGTACCACCCGTAATTTGTATACGCAGGCTGGGTTGGATTATAATCGTAGCTTTGGAGACCATACTGTAACAGGTGTGTTCCTGTTCAACCAGTCTGACTATATAGATGGTGATGCTACTGATTTGATCAGCTCGATCAATTACCGCAAAAGGGGTATTGTAGGCCGTGCCTCTTATGGTTTCAAAGATAAATATTTCGTAGAGGGAAGTTTTGGCTATACGGGCTCCGAAAACTTTGCGCCAGCCAACCGTTATGGTTTCTTCCCCTCAGGTGGGGTAGGTTGGATTATTTCTAAAGAAAAATTCTTTGCAGGTCTTAGTAATGTTATCAATTACTTTAAAGTACGATACTCTTATGGCCTTGCAGGCCTTAGTAATGTTGTAGATCCGAATAATATTGCTGGCACCCGTTTTTTGTACCTCGACAGAGTTGTGGACGGTAACGGCTATACCTTTGGCGTTCCCGGTAACACTACCGGGGGTTCTGGAGGGTATAATGAAGGATTGGTAGCTAATACAACTTTGCAATGGGAAACATCCAAGCGCCATAATTTAGGCGTGGAAATCAATACATGGCACAATGCCGTACAGTTAGTGGTAGAGCTGTTTAAAGAGAGAAGAGAAGATATTCTGGTGCGTAACTATACGGTGCCTTATATTTCCGGATATACAACTTCCAACCTTCCTTTTGCGAATATTGGTGTGGTAGAGAACAAGGGCATTGATGTAACACTTACTGTTAATAAGCAATTCCGGCATCAAAGTTTTGTATCCTTTACCGGAACATTTACTTACAACCGAAACAAAGTAATCAACAATGGCCTTCCTCCCCGCCTGTATTCATGGACAGACCCGTTGGGGCAACCTGTAGGGCAGCGCTTTGGCCTTTTAGCCCTTGGATTGTTTAAAGATTCCGCAGAAATACTGGCTTCTCCAAAACAAACCGGCGATGTGCGTCCCGGCGATATTAAATATGCCGATATGAACGGCGATGGGGTTATATCGCCCGATAAAGATAATATACCGCTTGGGTATGGTTCTATACCAAGAATTATGTACGGGTTAAACTTTGGATTTGGTTATCGCGGTTTTGACCTTGGATTATTTTTCCAGGGTGCCGGCCAGGTTGATTTTATGTACATACCCGATCCTACTTCGGCCAACGCAGATGCCGGTACCGGTGTTGTGCCATTTGCAAGAGGGTACACTTATGGAAACCAGTACGCAACAATGCTGGACCGATGGACACCTGACAATGACGGCAAAGGAGGCAGCAATAATGGCCAGCCTTTTTATCCAAGAATGTCAATAGGAGGTACTACAACGTCTAACTATTATATGAGCTCCTGGTGGCTCAAAAGAGCGGATTATATTCGCCTGAAGAGTGCCGAACTGGGCTACAACTTTGATATAAAAGGCCTGGAAAAATACAGCGTAAACAAAATGCGCCTGTATGTAAGCGGCACCAATCTCTGGACTTTATCTAAGTGGAAAATATGGGACCCTGAACTCGGCGATGGCAAAGGGGGAACTTATCCTAATACCACTACCTATAACGTAGGATTTCGCATAACATTCAAATAAAAAATATTATGAATAAGCTTAAACATATTTCACATAAAGCTCTTATTGCTGTTTTTCTTCTTGTATTGCTGGCAGCAGGTTCGTGCAAAAAAGGCTATTTTGATAAGATACCTGATAACATTACCACTATCCAGAGCACTTTTAACGATTATAATTTAAGCCTTAAATGGCTGGAGCGGTTGTATAGCCAAATACCGGATCCCTGGGACATTCCTTACGGAGGCAATCCCGATCACACTTATCCCAATCCGGTATGGCCGGCTATGACCGATGAACTGGAGCTTCAAAGCAACTGGAGGCCATCAGACTGGCCGCTTCCTATAAATGCCGGAACACTTGTTGCTAACAACACAACCACTTATAATTACTGGATAGCACTTTACCAGAATATAAGAAATGCCAGTATCTATTTGGCAAATATTGACAACAGGCCCGATTTGATCAGTAGTTCTACTGCTTTTATTGATCCGGACATCAAAGACAAGCTCATTCCGTCTTATAAAAGTGAAGCCAGGTTTTTAAGGGCGTACTACTATTTTCAACTCATGAAAACATACGGCCCTGTTGTATTAATGGGAGAAAAGCCCCTGGCGGATACTTCTAATTTTCAACTGCCCCGTAATTCATGGCAGGAGTGTGTTGACTATGTAGTGAGCGAAATAGACGCTGCCATTCCTCAACTCCCCGAAAACCCTTTGTATGGAAATTCAGGCACAGGACATATAACAAGCGGTATTGCCAAGGCATTTAAGTCACAGGTGTTGCTTTTTGATGCCAGCCCGCTGTATAACGGAAATACTGAACTGGCCGATTTTAAAAACCAGGACGGTAAACAATTGATCAATCAAACTTACGATGTCACCAAATGGAAAAAAGCGGCAGATGCGGCTAAAGCTGTTATTGACCTTGGAAAATGGAGCCTGTATTATGATAACACAGCAACCGATCCCTTTGATAAGGCTGTGTTGTCTACTAAAGAGCTCTTTTGGAATGGCGCTTATAGTGAGGGTATTTGGGTACGACCATCTTCAGCGTATTACGATCAATGGGCGCAGCATTCATCTCCCCGTAACTCATCAGGCAACGCCTGGAATGGCTTAGCTGTTTTACAGGAGCTGGTAGATGCCTTTGGCATGGCTGAAACAGGTGCTGCTATTGACGATCCCGGATCCGGGTATACCGAATCTGGTTTTACGGCAACAGGAAATAGCTACTATGTGGATGGTACCAGCAATATGTACGTGGGCAGGGAGCCCCGCTTTTATGCCTACCTTAATTTTAACGGAGCCACACCACCCGTACAAGGGGGAGGTGCCCGGGTGGAATTTTACAACACCGGAACATCTGGAAAAGGCGGTGCACCAAATGACTGGACAAGAACAGGCTATACACCAAGGAAAAACATACCTAAATCTACCGATTTTGGCACCGGTGCGGATGAGCCAAGGCCTGCTATGTTGATACGGCTTGCGGAAATTTACCTGAACTATGCCGAAGCTTTAAATGAAGCAGAGCCGGGCAACCCCGATGTATTGGTATACCTGAATAAAATAAGAGACCGGGCAGGTCTTGCGCCGGTGGCATCCGGTTTGTCACAAGCCGAAATGCGCAGGCTGATACACAGGGAAAGAAGGGTGGAGCTTTGTTTTGAAGGCCAGCGTTATTTTGACGTACGCAGATGGAAAACGGTAAACACTCCCGAAGATCGCCAGGGAGGTGCTTTTTATGGCATGGCTATCAACGCCGGCACTTCTTTAAGCGACCCTGCATTTCATCAAAGAACGGCAGATGTAATACGTGCCGCATGGTCCCGTAAAAATTATTTCTGGCCCATTCCACAGGCAGAGATAGAACGCGACTTCCAATTGGTACAGTTCCCCGGCTATTAATGTTAAAAAATTAAACAACAAAAAATGAAAAAAAATATAGCTCAACTACTACTGCTGCTGTGCATAGTCATTTTTTTTGCCTGCAAAAAATATGATCCAACCCCATACAGGAACGATGGAAGTATCAAAGGTAATATAAGCCTGTATATGCCGCAGGCAGCCCAGAACGGGGGTTATGCTACAGTTCTTGTTCCAAAACCTTTTCCCGGGCAAGGGGATTCTACCATCGTAACTGCTTTTAACGGTTGCCTTGGCGGCTATGATAATGCGGCGGGAGATATTACTCTTGAATTCGCTAAGGATAATGCAAAGCTTGATTCATTGAATCAAATTGAAACCTTTAACTCGAGGCCGCCATACGAAACCCTGCCGGATAGCGTGGTACAGATTAGCGGCTTAGATGCTGTTATTAAATCCGGGCAGCGTATCAGCGATGTGCTGAAATTCAGCATCCCTAATAGCAAAATCCAGCCCGGCCATAAATACATATTGCCTATTACATTACAATCTGCATCCGGGGGGCATGCAATACAGGCTTCGCTGCAGACAACCTATTTTGTAATTAATGTGCAGGAAGCAAAAATAGAGGGCAATTATACATCAACCGGTTATTTATACCATCCCAGCAGCCCAAGGGCTTTGAGTTTAACCAAGACAATCACTAAAGTGGCGGAAAACCAGTACCAGGTAGATTTGGGGGATTTGGGAAGCTCCGGTTATCGTGCCATATTCAGCTTTGAGCCGGGTACAAGCAATTTTACTATCACTGCTGCACCGGGCGCTACAGGAGCGCCTTATACAATGTTTACCGATGGGCTGCCGGCAGAAAATCCAGGGTATACGCCACAGTGGAGCGGCTCCGGGCAATGCAATAACAGGTTTGATCCCGGTACAAGGACGTTTTATATAAGGTATGGTTATATGGGCGCAACCGGATGGAGGGTAACAGAAGAGTTCCTTAAGCAAAAGTGACAATGTTGTATGCCATTTTAAGAATGACGCTATTTTTCTGATTAATCTAAAATATTTTATCATGAATAATAACACATTCATTCAGCCTAATATTAAATTATTACTCGTTGTATCTGCCATATCATTTGCACTTTATGCTTGCAAGAACGAAGACAAGAAGACAATTGCATTTATACATCAACCTATGATTGGGGATGTTTATACAATAAAGGACTATGATTCATATTTTTTTAAAAATGACGGTACACTCAAACAAAACGAAAAAGACATTTATACTTTATGGGAAGTTGACAGCATTACAATTGATTCTATTGTATACTTTAAAACAATGAATAAGGGCGTTGGAAACAAAAACGATGTACAAAATTTGAAAAAGGTGGGGCTTTATGACAGCAAAGTAAGAGAGGTCAGAGATATAGAAAATTTGTTGGAAATGTATAAAAAAGGCTATATCAGCACTATTGAGCGAATAGGAAATGAAAATGCAGAATAAACATCATCTTTTTATCTTACTTAGCAGCGGTCAGCCGGGCTTGACGTAATTCTATTACCCACACTTCGGCAAGCCCTGCTCGTTATCGGCGTACAACAGCCGGCAACTTAAAGGGTAAGCCCTTTGAACAACAAAAAGGGAGCATAAAAATACTTGTTTACTTTTAAAATATTAAGCATATGAATATTTACAAAATGGGTTTTGCGTTGCTTTTAATCTGTGCAACGTTCCTTGCAGCGTGTAAGAAAGTAGAACCAGAAACTTCTTCAGCAGTAACGGCTCATAAGCAGTCCCCCGTGTCTTTGGATGCGGTAACGTATAATTATACGTCCGAATATGCCTACAACCTTAACGTGATTTATTTTGTAGCCAGTGACCGGGACACTAACGCCAATTATAATGAGCGGTTAAGCAAGATAATGCTGAACTACCAGAGCTTTGTTGCCGACTGGATGCAACGCTGGGGCTATGAACGTAAAACCTTCGGCATTCTAAAGGACTCTGCGAATAGCCGGGTGAAGATCCTTTTAGTGAGAGGCTCCAAGACAATGAGCAACTATAATTATGATGACCTTGGTACAACCCATGCCAATGCCCAGGCGGATATCAACGCCTGGTTCACCGCCCACCCCGGTGAAAAGACCAGCGAACATAACCTCATCATCTTTGCAGTAAATGAAAAGCTGGATCAGTGCCAGGAGCAGGTACCCGGTGCAAACGCACCTTTTTATGGCATAGGGCGAAATTGTTATGCACTGGATTTTCCCGGTATGTCTATTGATAAAATAGGCACTACCAATTGCAGCGGAGACGACAGGCACCGGGGCTGGATAGCCGGCATGTTCCATGAACTGGGGCACGGCCTTAACCTGCCGCATTGCGGTGAGCTGGTGAGCGAAACAAACAGTCCCCAGTATGGAACCTCGTTAATGGGGGCAGGCAATTATTCTTATTTGATAACGCCTACTTATTTAACACATTCCAGTTGCGCTATTCTGAATAACTGCCAGGTATTCTCTAAAGTGCAAAAAACTTTTTATGGCACTGTAACTGCTAAAATAGAAACCTTACAGGCTTCCTATACTAACGGCAACATAAATGTCTCCGGCACTTTTTCCTCCAGCGTTCCTGTTACGGATGTTACCTATTATCACCGGCCTACCAATGATGACGGTGGCTATACGGCTGTTACCTGGGTAAGCAAGCCTGCTGGTAATTCCTTTTCAATCAGTATGCCGGTAGCAGAATTCCAGCAGAAAGGCAACCAGGCCTATGAGTTCAGCATTATTCTCAATCAGGATGATGGCAACAACAGCTCGTTTAAATACAGCTATACGTTTCAAAATAACATACCCATCATAGCTTTTAGCGATAAGAATGATTATGCTAAAACTTCATGGTCTGTAGCGGCATTCAGTTCGCAGGAGACCAGCGGCGAGGGAACCGATGGCCGTGCTGCACAAATCATTGATAACAATACCAGCACTTATTGGCACTCCCGTTGGACAAGCAGTGCTACCTCCTACCCTCATTACATCACGGTAAATATGGGCGCCGCACTTCCCGCCAAAGGATTTTCTTTTTATCAGCGTGACGGGCAAAGGAAGATAAAAAACATAGAGATACTGGTGAGCAATAACAATAACAGTTGGACGAATCTCGGCAGCTATGTACTCGCAAATTCTGTGGGCCGGCAAAATATTGACCTGCCGCAAAGCCGTACGTTCCGCTATTTCAAAGTGAAAATGAATTCGGGTTGGGATGGTTCACAGTATGCGGCCTTAGCTGAGGTGGCGGTTTATAATTAAGTCATGTTTTTTTTAGAAGCCCGGCTATTACGCCTTAGAAAAATATGTAACCGGAACTTCAAAAACAGGATAAGACAGGACAATAATTTAATTTCTTTTTTTTAAAACGCAAGCATGTGAATATTTATAAAAAAGGTTTGGGTTTGCTCTTAATCAGCTTCACATTGTTTGCAGCGTGCAAAAAAACACCGTCAGACAATCTTCCTCCTGTGCCACCACCAACGCCACCGCCTGCGGTAACCTATAATTATACTTCCGAGTATGCCTATAATCTTAACGTGATTTATTTCGTGGCCAGCGACCGTGATACCAACGCCAATTATAATGAGCGGTTAAGCAAAATTTTATTGAACTACCAAAATTTTGTTGCCGACTGGATGGAACGCTGGGGTTATGAACATAAGACCTTCGGCTTGCTGAAAGACGCTGCAAAAGGCCGGGTCAAAATACTTTTGATCAGGGGCACTAAAACAATGAGCAATTACGATTATGATAACTCCAATGCCCATGCTAATGCCAAGGCCGATATTAATGCCTGGTATGCGGCCCATCCGGGTGAAAAAGCCAGTGACCATAATCTCATCATCTTTGCAGTAAATTCAAAATTAGATCAGTGTGAGCAACAGCAGGCTGGTGCAAACGCACCATTTTACGGCATTGGCAGGGATTGTTATGCGCTTGATTTTCCCGGTATGTCCATTGATAAAATAGGCACTACCAATTGTAATGGCGACGACAGGCACCGGGGCTGGATAGCCGGTATGTTTCATGAGCTTGGGCATGGCCTTAACCTGCCGCATTGCGGTGAGCTGGTGAGTGAAAAAAACAGTACCCAATATGGAACCTCGTTAATGGGGGCAGGCAATTATTCTTATTTGATAATGCCTACATACCTGACAAAGTCCAGTTGCGCCATTCTTAACAATTGCCAGGTATTCTCAAAACAGCAAAAAACCTTTTACGGCGCCGTAACCTCCAAAATAGAAACCCTGAACGCTGTTTATCAAAATGGAAATATTACTGTTTCCGGTACTTTTTCTTCCAGCGTTCCAGTCACAGATCTCACTTATTATCACCGTCCTACCAATAACGATGGCGGCTACACAGCCATGACCTGGGTAAGCAAGCCTGTTGGCAACTCGTTTTCAATCAGCATGCCTGTTGCTGAATTTCAGGAAAAAGGTAATCAGGCATACGAGTTCAGCATTATCCTTAATCATGCAGATGGTAACAACAGCTGGTTCAAATACAGCTATACCTTTCAAAACGATATACCTGTTATTGATTTTGGTGACAGGGTCTATCTTTCAAAAACCAGCTGGAGCATAGCGTCCTTTAGTTCGGAAGAAACAAGCGGAGAAGGGACTAATAATGGCCGTGCCATTCAGTTAATAGATAATGACCGGGATACTTACTGGCATTCGAGGTGGACAGCTAATGAAACATCTTATCCCCACGAATTTGTAATAAATACAGGTACAAGCGTAACTGCAAACGGATTTACCATTGTGCAACGTAATGGACAAAGAACTATAAAAGAAGCCAGGATTTTGATAAGCAATGACGGAGTTAATTTTACTGATTTAGGAATTAAAACATTTGCAAACAGTGGCGGCCCGCAGCACTTTGATTTTGCAACACCGCAAACATTTAAGTACATAAAATTTATTGCACAAAACGCATGGGACGGACTGCAGTTTGCTGCACTGGCAGAGGTGTATTTATATTAATTGGAACCTCTGCTAACCTACCAACCGTGTAAATAATGCCTTTCAGAAAAAAATGATTTTAATCTTTTAATTTTTTTAAACATTAAGCTATATGAATAGTTATAAAAAAAGTTTTGGATTATTTTTTATCTGCGTAAATATCTTTTGCAGTTTGCAAGGCCAACAAGCCAGGCAGGAAAACCTTATAACCTCTCAATCTCTTACCGGCTTTTGGAGAATGGTTATGAATCTGCAGGCCACTGATGGTTCTATTAAAAAAGTGCAGACTGTCAATTATAAAATATACAATACTGACGGCACTTTTTTTACATTCATTACCTGGCTTAGCGAAGGGGTTCATCGTAAAGGTTCGCCGGAACTGCAATATAATGTAACGGATATTGGCCTTTATGGAACTTATAAAATTACAAGTGACTCTGCACTTACGGAAACAATCATCCGTCATGCATTAACCCCTGACCGTCCTCCGTATGAATCGAAATTGATGTACAGGCTGGTTTCACCAAACGAGCTGCAAATTCTATGGGACAATAATGGCACGTGGGTGCCAGAATTGTGGGAACGGGTGATGCCGGCAGTGCTGCCCGACACAAAGGGCAAAACAAATTTGTCAGGACAATATTAATAGCAGGAAAGTGGTAATAATGCAGCAGGCGAAAACTTATACGGAAACATGGTGTGGCAAACGAAGGATATTTATTAGCAATGCATTCGTGTATTTGCAAACGCAGGCGAAAGAGCCATTGCTTACTATTAAACTTAACTAATGAAAAGGCTTCTTTATTTAATTCTTCTTCTCCCTTTTCTTGCAAGCGCCCAGCCATTTTACAAAGCGGGTTCTTTTGTCATTAAAGGCAAGGTGAAAAATTTTAAAGAGCCGCTGTTTGACTTTGGCATGACCACCTGTTTGGACAACATCCTCAGCTCCGTAAAGGTATTGCCTGATGGAAGTTTTGAGCAGCAGTTTCCCATTCAAAACCGCCAGGATATTTATCTGTACCTGAACGATGATGCCATTACTTTTTCTGTGCAGGATAAAGACACAATAGCCTTTGAATGGGATGATGCGGATTTTAAAAACACGTTTACCATAAAAGGAAACGATGAACTTAGAACAAAGGAACTGGGATTACAATGGAAGCTATATCTCCTGTTCAGGCAGCCGTATATGCAATTGAGCGACACCCTGTATTCGGGAACGCTTACAGCCGAGAATAAATACAAGCTTATAAACGAATTGTATAACAAAAATATGCAGGCGGCTTATGACTCAGCCGATTTTACTTCAGACAATCTGTTCTATCTGGCTACTTCTCTATATTTTACATACACCAATATATTAGTCGTTCATTACTTAACGCCTAAGTTTAAACTAAAGCTTGCATTAGACACTACCCGCTCTCACCGCAATTTTGATACGTTCAATTCCGATGTGGCTGCATACTACACACGGCTGAATGAGGTTTTGTTTTGGCGTATTCCGGAATACAGGGATTTTATTTCTAATTATGTTAAATCTTATAAGCCATTTAATGACGGCTGGTTGGCTATTTCAGAGAAGCCGTTCCAACTGCTCGATCCCACGCTTTCAGAATATTACCTGGCTCAGACAAACATTGCAATCCCATCCATTAAAGACTGGTTTATTACACGGTCAATCATGTCCGGTTTCGGGTACTATACATTTGCCGATGTTGAAAAAGTATATACGAGGGCTGTCGGTACACTTTCTTCTGACTATTTAAAGGACACGCTGCAAAAATATTATACGGCCGTTAAACGCTTAAAGCCCGGTAACCCGGCGCCTGGCCTTACATTAAAAAATGATAAAGGGCAATCTGTTTCATTAAGTGATTTTAAAGGCAAGGTCGTGTACATTGATTTTTGGGGAGTAAGTTGCGGACCCTGCATTTACGATATAGAAAACTATATGCCCCGGCTACATGACCACTATAAAAATAAAGACGTAGTGTTTATAAGCATTTGTATTGACGCAAGAAAAAAAGAATGGAATGAGGCTTTGAAAAAGTATAATCTGGACGGTGTGAAACTGATTGCCGAAGGGTGGGCTAATCACCCGGTTTGCAAGGCATATAATGTCAGCAGCATACCGCATTATATTCTTATTGACAGGAACGGGAAAATAGTTAACAACAATGCTCCCCGTGCTTCTGAATTAGACCTTGCAAGCGGTAAAAATGCGATTGATGTTTTGTTACAATAGCTCAAACCTGGCTAAGGGCAAACGCCGCATACGTTCCGTGATATAAAATTGTTACTCAGGTCTTCCTGGGAATGGCGAGCCGTATGCGGCGCTGGGAGAATTTGGATTATATGCACAATCAACTTGTAAGCGCATAAGAATCTGAAAAATTATTATTCATCATAAAATCAAAAAAATGAAAACAGGTTATTCATTGTTGTTAACAACATTTGTTGTTGTGCTGGTAATCTGCACAATCTTTGGTTGTAAAAAATTTGAGTCCCCAAATTCAAAGCCGGAAACATTGTCTCTCGGTCAAAAATCAAGTTCAGTTTCTTTATTGGCGGTAGCAGACCAGGGGTTAATCGCATATAAGCAATCGGCTCACCAATTGTCAATGGGATATTATTCGGTATCAGGGAGTGGCTGGCTGAGTATTCCGGATAGCGTAGATATTGTTGATAATTGGGGAAATGGCCCGTTTAACGATACTGCTAATAACTTTCCTTACATCAGGCAAATACAAAACGAAAAAGGCACAAGGGTAGTTCATTGTGCATGGCCCCCGAACTCCAATAATACCCAGGCATATTATGATCAATGGGTGCAGAATCAATATAATCAGATAGTAGTTCAGGCCGGTATGGATGGTATGGATTTAGACATGGAATCAGGCCTATTAAATCAAATGAGTTCAAGTAACAGGGTGGCTTTTATGAATTCAGTTATTAAATATTTTGGGAAAACATCTCAATATACTGTACCGAGAACAGGTAAAAAACCCCTGTTGGTATATGGCACCGATGCTTCCATTGGTACTTCTTTGCTGAACCAGTTTGCTTCAAGTGTAGATTATGTAATGTTCCAGGCTTATGCCGACCCGGGAGATTATTGGCAGGGTAATCTTAACAATTTGAGCAGTGCTATGAGCAGTTATAACGCCGGCAGCAACAGTAAATTTATTGCAGTAGCCAATGGAGAAAGCGGGTATGCCTGGAATGTTAATAGCACAGTTGGCGGCACACGTCCCCAAATTATTGAATATGCATATTGGTGCAAACAAAACGGAGCCGGGGGTGTTGGCGCCTATCACCAGGAAGCTGATTTCAGCCATACCCCTCCTTATACTTATACTAAACAGACCATTCAAATTTTGAATTCTACCGGGGGCGGCGGTGCCACCACGATAACATCCGGCGCTACTTATTCCTTAGTTACCGGCATCAATAATAGCAGCGTGATTGACGTAACGGGTTCTGGCACTGCCAACGGAACAAAATTAATTTTATGGACTCCCAACAGCCCGATCAGCAACAACCAGAAATGGAAAGTAACCGACGTGGGCGGTGGGTATTATAAATTACAGCCGATGCATGCTACCAGCAAAGCCATGACCTTAAGCAGCACCACAAACGGAACACAGTTAACCATTTCATCAGACAACGGATCTACTGCACAAAAATGGCAGATCACAAGCGTAGGCAGCGGCTATTATACATTAACGCCGGCCGGTGCATCGGGCAGCCGTGTAGATGCAGAAGGAAACACTTCTGCAGATAATACTAAAATAATTACATGGAGCGCCAATTCACCGGTTTCCAATAACCAGAAATGGAAGTTTGTGCAGCAATAACAAAAATAATAAGGCGCTCTTTTCGATAGTCCATTTGTCCGGTTAGGGGCACACGAAGTAAAAAAATAATTTTTGATGTCTTCGTGTGCCACAAACGCAAGAGAAGAAAATAAAATAACAAGCTGTTTATAACCCCCAAAATAATCATAAAAAGAAATTCATAACTATTTAACAGAAGTAATGGGCTCATCTTTTTCACTTTCAATAAAGAACGTTTATGAAGTTAATTGCAATAGTAAGGCTCCTTTTTATTTTTTGTACGGCTGTTCCTGCATTTGCAGCCAACCATTCAGACACTACGCAGATAGAAATACCTTTTGCCACGGCAGCCTATTTTAATGACAGTGCCAAATCGGTAAATGTATATTTTTTTGTTGCCCATCCCGGCAGGCTGGAGGTAGGCATAAAAATTAAAGAAGCAGAAAACACTACCCTGCATGTTTCGCTGGACGGCCTTCAAGGCAATAGCCGTTCCGTAACTATAGAAAATGCAAAAGAAAATGTTGTTGCCGCAGGCAGCTTTGAGGTGAAGGATACCGGCTATCATTTTATTTCCATACAAGGCCCGTCATTTTCCCGTAGGTATTTGCGTGGCAAATCGCTGGTACTTTCCGGTGATGCCGCAGTGGGCGTAAAATTCAATAACAGTGCTTACAGAGGGGCGCCGGCCACGCATTTAAATTACCTCTCTCCGAAAGATACCGCGGTGCAGGCGTTTTATTGCGAGATAAAAGTGCCGAAGGAAGCGCAACCGCTTTATTCTTATTATATGACGAATGGATTTATGGGCGGTTATATGGGCATACAAATTAATTCGCCAACAGAAAGACGGATATTGTTCTCTATATGGAGTGATTATAAAACAGATAATCCTAATGAAATCCCTGCTGACTATGCCGTTACGCTGGTAAGAAAAGGGGAAAATGTGCATAGTGGCAATTTTGGCAATGAAGGTTCGGGCGGACAAACCTACCTGCAATTCAACTGGAAGGCAGAAACGGTCTATAAACTACTGGTGACCGCAAAAGCCGACGGCGACAATACCGTTTATGCAGGTTATTTCTTTGCACCGGAAGCTAGCCAATGGCAATTGATTGGCGAGTGGCACAAACGAAAAACAGGCGGAAAATTATTAAGCCGTCTGCATTCATTTGTAGAAAACTATAACGACAATGGCGATAATTTATTTAAAGCCTATTATGGCAACCAGTGGATACAAACCACTTCGGGTAACTGGATAGAATTAACGCAATCGAGATTTAGCACCACGGCAGATCCGGTTAAGCATCCCCGTTTCGATTATGGCGGCGGTGCGGAAAACGATTGGTTCTATATGTTCAGCGGAGGCTTTAAAAATGCGGGGCATACAAAATTTGGCGATGCATATACAAGAAAACCAAATGGAGTACCGCCACATATTGGCAAGTTGCCGTAAGCCAATTATGATTAAAGGGAGATTTTAGTTAGGCACTACTAAAATGTTTTTTTACAATTTGAAAATTTATTGTTAGTACAGCAATGAAAAAAACAGGTTTCATTCTTTTGATAGTTTTTATGTCTTTAACAAACGCTTATTTATTGAATCCGTATTAAACGAAGCGCCCAAAAATTCAACATGAAAAAGAAATCAGGCTATCTTCTCTTAGCGTTAATTGTTTCTATATCTGCAACAGCACAATCCAAGCCTCCGTCATGGGCACAAGGTCAATGGCTGCACCCTGAAACCAATGAGTGGATCATCGGCTTTGCGCCGCAGTTTGCCGTTTATGAAAACGAGTTTTGGAGCTACCAGTCTGTATCGAAAGCCAAAGGCGTTTATGCAATCACACTGAGTAAGAAGAATGTGCTAAAGAAATTATTGGTGCAGAAAACAGGCAACGCCACCATTAAAATCGGCGCCGATGCAAAGCATCTTATTACCCTTAGCAGCCGGTACAATGAAAATCCACAATATGGCAGGTATGAAACACTGGGTTTTAAAGAGCCGCTGATAAAAAAGGATTCTTTTCATGTAAAGGGGTGGCTGATTGGGTACGATGCCGACACTGCCGGGTACAGATTTGTAAAAATTATTCTTAACCATTTGATGAAAAGTGAGCAGGCAAGCTGGATTGCAGAAGTGGACAGCCTCGGAAGATTTGATATTACCATTCCATTGCTTAACCCGCAGGATGTAATGCTCACTTTTAATGACAAGCCGGTTCAGTTTTATGCTGTACCAGGCAAGTCGGTAACAATGGGCATTGAATCGGCTAAGTATGTCCTGCCAAAGGATGAATCAAAAGAGGAAGCGGCTGCTTTTTTTAAACGCAGGCTTCCTTTAGTATTTATGGGGCAACCCGCTAAGCTGAATGCGGAGTACAATGCCTTTATGCCTGCATTACAGGAAAGCCTTGGCTTTTTTGTGAACAGGGATAGCGTTGTTAAGCTGAATGCCGATGCGTATAAAAAATTTCGCCTCGGCAAAATGCGGCAACAGCTAAATGAGCTGAATAATAGCACGGTTATTCATGGCGGCAGCGTTCAGTTTTTCCAATTGATGGAAAGTGAAATTCGCTATGCCGCAGCCAATGACCTGCTTCGTTATCGTTGGCTGCATGATCGTGATAAACGAGTGAATTTACCGGCAGCTTATCTTTCTTTTATACAGGAGTTGCCATTAAATAGCCCTAAAGCCGTTCTCTCTTCAAGGTTTTATTCGTACTTACGTGAAGTAAACAATTTGGAAGGAAGCTTTTCTCCCGACACAACCATTTTTATACCCATAGCGGAAAGCATTGCACAAATGAAAAAAACAGGATTTGCATTTACGCCTGAAGAAGAAAAAGCAATAAGCCAGCTGCTGGCAGAGGAAGCACACGACACTACAGCAAAATTTGCGGATACGGCTGCTGTTACAAAATGGTTTCAAAAATATTCGAAAGATATTACAGAAGCTTTCGGTCAGCTAATCAGCATAAAAAAAGGAAAAATGTTGCTGGCTGGCGTTCAAAAATATGGCAAAGGCGCAGGAACCGATGCCCTCCTGAGCCGGGTGGTTGATACGGATTTGCGAAGCTCCAGGCTTACCGATGCTGCGGTATTGCAGGCAGTTTATTCGGGCATTGGCAATGATGTTATTCGCGACGAATTGAAAAGCTATTATAATGAAGCAGCGCAAAAAATAAAAGGAGCAATGCCCGCCGGTGCTGTTATAATAAAGCAGGATGATAAAGCCTCGAAAGAAGTGTGGGAAAAGCTGCTTGTTCCATACAGGGGCAAAGTAGTGTACGTGGACTTTTGGGCGCCCTGGTGCGGTCCCTGCATGAACGAAATGAGCTATACCGATGCAAAGAAGGAAATGGAAGGCAAAGATGCCGTGTTCTTATACCTCGGCGTGAATTGCAGCAAAAAAAGCTGGGAAAATGCTATTAAAACAAAAGATATAAAAGGCGAACATTATTTGCTCTCCGATGACGAATACAGTTTATTAAGCAACCGTTTTCAAATCAGCGGCATACCGCGTTATTTGCTGGTAAACAAAAAAGGCGAGGTGGTAAATGACGATGCGCCAAGACCCAGCGAAAAAGCAATATTGCTTCCGGCAATCCATTCATTGCTTGCAGAAAACACCGCAAATAAATAAGCTGCGGAACTGCTTGTGTAATTTGCCGGTTGGTTGCATCAGCAACAAAAACAATTGTATGAAAAAATATTTATTCCTGCTGCTTTGCCTTCTTTCCTTTGCTTTCATTCATGCGCAGCAAAGCTTTACGTTTGATGTGGAAAAGCTGCAACCGCCTGAGAAAAATTTACCTGCGGAAAGCAAAGAAACCGTTTTAAAAAAGCTGTTGCTGAAAGATGCAGGAATAAATGCAGGTAACTCCAGCTCCGCTTCCATAACGGTAGATTCTGTAATTGTTGCTTCTTACAAAGCTTCGGGAAGCCTTGTCAATTACGGGTACCATTCTTTTTTTGACGGCATGTACAAAGCTTACGCCGAGCACCGTCCATTTATATTATCTCCTGACATCATTTGGCTTTTGATTAGCCAGGGGTTTGCACAGCATGTAAACAGCAATGCCGAAGCACTGCGTAGTCATTTTGTAAAGCACGATGGAAAAATTACTCTGATTGTGCAGAATGATAAAATTTTGCTGGATGATGCCAACAGTCCCTGGGAGGAAGTGTTTCCGGAGTTCACGAAAAAAATAGCTGAGTACACAGGTGAAGAGTTGATTAATACACTCACGTCAAACTTCAGCACCACCACACCTGTTTCGCAAATTGCATCGCAAATCACCATCATGGATGCAATGAAACAATATTTTGAGTATGTGGTGTTGGTTGTTGGTTGCGGCATTCCGCAAATCACCATTGAAGGCACACCTGCCGACTGGAAAAAGCTGTATCAGAAAACAGAAGCGCTGGAGAAATATGACCTGGGCTGGTGGACAAAAGAAATAAAGCCGCTGCTGCAAGAATTTATCAACGCATCGGAAAAGAAAGTGAATGCCGCTTTCTGGCGCAATATGTTCAAGTATCATGAAAACGGGCTTCCGTACAAAAGCAAATCCATTGATGGCTGGGTCATTAAATTTTTTCCTTACGGTAAAAATGGGAAGCGCAACAATCTTGACAGCCTTTTCGGCAGCAGCAATCTGCCTGACGAAATTTGCAAAGTGGACTTACTGCATGTGTACATTAACCCCAAAACAGGTGCCACTATTCAAACACCGCTGGAGCTTTGCGCCGGGTTTATGGGATTAAAGCAGGACGATAGGAACTTCACACTAAAACCTGAAATTGGCTGGTATGTAAAACGCAAAGACAGTATAAATCCACTGGTATTGCAGGGACTGAAAGAACAAAACAGAACCGGCACTATCAGTATAAGAGCCAATCAAATTCCCAATGAAATACTGGCAATACCTGTGATAAAAAATTTGGAAGTATATTTTGTTGGCGACATACGCATACCGCAGCAAATGGCAAAACAGAAAATAGAAACAATGATATTAAGAGGCAACATCACCGATGCCGAAGCAAAAAAAATAAGGGATATGTTTCCTGATACGAAAGTCATAATCAATAACGGGATTGCCATAATCACGGATAAGGCAGAATTGCGGTGAGCAGGTTAAAATGAATTCCTTTCTAAAACAGATGAAAATATTAATATTAAAAAGAACAGAACTTACAATGAGCAAATGATGGCTACCAGGTTAACAGCCTTTCAGGCTTCACTAATTAATCAAAATGATTACATGGCTTACAAATTATTTAACAGTCTTATAAAGCAAGCAGTCAACGGCAATCCGGTTATCCGGCTGTTGTTTGTTAGCCTTGCACTATTACACACCTCGGTAAAGTAAAATTTAATCTTTTCCGCTCATTAACTAATGCATACCTAAAAGATACTTAAAAAATGGTTAGTGGTTTTCCTTTCGCTTAGTGCAATAACTGCAGCGGCGCAAACTACAAAACACAGCTTTGAAATTAAAGACGGAAATTTTGTTTACGATGGTAAGCCCATTCAAATCCATTCCGGTGAAATGCACTTTGCACGGGTGCCGCATCAATATTGGCGTCATCGCTTTCGCATGAAGGCAATGGGATTGCACGGTTGTACTTATGTTTTTTGGAATTTTCGTGAACCATTGGAAGGGCAATGGAACTTCATTTTTAACAAGCTGTCAATTATCATTTGATTATTTCTCAATAAGCAATAAAGCAATGAAAAAGCCAGGTCCAATTCTTTTAGCAGTTTTTAGCTCTCTTCTTTCAAATGCGCAGACAAAAAATGCCATTTCAGTACGGCAGGCTGTAAATCCCGCTCCCTTTGTTATTCCTGCCCTGCGTGAATGGAAAGGCGATGCCGGAACATTTATTTTAAAAGATAAAGCATCGCTGGTAGTTGATCCAACGTATGCAACAACCTTAACGCCGATAGCCAACACATTTTTGAGCGATCTTAAAACGCTAACCGGTGCAACTAAATTAAGGGTACGAAAAGGCGTTCCCGCAAGCGGCGATATTTTCCTTACGCTTGCGGCCAATGATACTTCCCTCGGCAAAGAAGGGTACACATTAACGGTAAAGAAATTCATCACTGTCAATGCCAATGAACCTGCCGGTGCTTTCTGGGCTACTCGCAGCCTTTTGCAGATACTGGAGCAGGATGATGACCATGAAAAAATCCCGGCCGGTGTGGCAAAGGATTTCCCGCAGTTTGGGGTGCGTGGCTTTGTGCTTGATTGCGGACGAAAATTTTTCAGCATGGAATTTTTGCGGAACTATGTAAAGTTTATGTCGTATTACAAGATGAATGATTTCCAAATTCATTTGAACGATAATGGCTTTAAGCAATTTTTTGGAGATAACTGGGATAGCACTTACTCCGCTTTCCGGTTGGAAAATGATACTTATCCCGGCCTGACTGCAAAAGACGGCAGCTATTCCAAAAAGGAATTTATTGAATTACAAAAGCTGGCCGCTCAATACGGCGTGAACATTATACCCGAAATAGATGTACCGGCACATTCGCTTGCTTTTACCAAAGCTGTTCCGGCTATCGGCAGTAATAAGTATGGCAGAGACCATCTTGACCTGGACAATCCGCTTACTTACGAAGTAATTGACAATGTATTTAAAGAATACCTGCAGGGTCCCAACCCTGTTTTTACAGGGGCGGAAGTGCATATTGGTACAGATGAATACGCTAAAAAAGACGCAGAAAAATTCAGGGCATTTACCGATCATTATATCCGGTTTGCAGAAAGCTTTGGCAAGAAGGTCCGCCTATGGGGTGCCCTGACGCATGCACAGGGTACTACGCCGGTTAAAGCCAATAATGTAACGATGAATATATGGTATAATGGCTATGCCGACCCGAAAGAAATGATGAAGCTGGGCTATGACTGCATCAGCACTCCCGATGGATGGCTCTATATTGTACCCGCCGCCGGATACTATTATGATTATCTCGATACAAAAGAATTATATCATACCTGGACGCCTAACGCAATCGGAAATCAAACATTTGCAATAAATGATCCCCGCCTCAGGGGAGGTGCTTTTGCAGTATGGAATGACCATGCTGGTAATGGCATTACCGAAAAAGATGTACATCACCGGGTGTTCCCCGCCATGCAAACCCTTTCTCAAAAAATGTGGGATGGCACTGATACTTCCATGAGCTATGAAACATTTGTTGAACATAGCCGGGCAATAGGCGAAGGGCCCGGCCTGAACATGATGGGGAAAATAAAAGGAAAAGATTCACTGGTGCTGAATTATAGTAAGCCACTGCAATTAAAAGGTGGAAATAGTTTCATTCAAACCCACTGCAAAGGCATCGGCTATGGATATACAGTGTCGTTTTTCATAAAACCGGATAAAAACAATGCAAACGATGCAGTTCTTTTTTCTTCACCCGATGCGGTGGTTAAACTGAAACAACAGGCAACCGGCAAGCTGGGATTTTCGAGAGAGAACTACCATTACAATTTTAATTATACAGTGCCTGCCGGGCAATGGACACATATCGTTATTACAGGCGACAACAAAGGCACATCCTTATATGTAAATGGTGCGTTAATAGAAAAATTGGAAGGCAATAAGAACATCTTTGCCAATGGCAAATCCATAGCTAAAGTGCAAACCCTGTTTTTCCCGCTGCAGTTTATCGGCGATAAAAGTAATGCCTTTAACGGTTTTTTAGATGATATAAAAGTATTCAACTGTATTTTGCCTGCTGATAAAATCAATGCGTTGGCAAGCAGCGGGCGGAAAGACGAAACAGGATTGCAGTGAAATGAAATAAGTGAACCTTTCTTTTATTTTTCTGTATTTTCATCCCTGCCTGACCGTACTTAAAAAATCATTACAAAATAAATATCCATGTACCGTATAAATTATTTCTTCGTTTTATTGTTATTAGCAACTCTATCAGTAAAAGCCCAGCTCATCGTCCTGCAAACTAAAAATACGGCATTGGTATATGAAGTAACAGATAAAAAACAATTGGTGCAACGGTATTTCGGTATTGCATTGCTGCAGGCCGGCGAGTATGAAAAAATACCTTACCATGTGCAGGAT